>NZ_JAJEQN010000038.1:0-32940 GCF_020687335.1 Anthropogastromicrobium aceti | reverse complement strand
TACATTATGCAAATGTGCCAATGCATGAAAACGACGATCGATTTCATGGCGTTCGTATTTAGATGTTTTTAACAGAATCTGTACCGTATGCATATGTGCCCTCCTTTAACTGCGAATATGAATATATGTTCTTTACTGATATAAACAGTATATCATACAACACACAAGGACACAAGCACACAACGAGCAGTTGCCTGTACAACATTTCGACAAAATTCGACATCATTGTCCGATAATTGCAAAAAGTTTCTTGGCTTTCCCGCCCGACTTTTGTAAAACAAATCAAGCAAAAATTTGATGATATGAAGTATAGAAGCAAGCTTGTTTTTCTCTGCATTCTAGTCAGCTTTCTTCCACTTTCTGTCATGGGATTTTTCTGCTACAACCAGACAATCAAGCTGCTTCGCGCACGCGAGCTATCCTCACTAGAATCCACTGTCACCTCTGTGTCAGACTCGCTTGATTCCAAAATAAGCATCTACCAGAATTTACTATCTTATCTGGCAAACTCAAATGTACTTGCACAGTTTTCTTCCTACAATGATGCGAATGCTTACGATCAGTACGAATATCTAAACTATACGATGGATGTCTTTTTAAATGCCACCTATTTGCAGCATCCTGAAATCAGACAGATCACAATCTACAATGCCGACGGCCCCATGACCCACGGCAAACAGCTTCGCCCAATCAGTGATTTAGAGGGTGAACGTTGGTATGCACCTTACAAAATTTCTACTCAACCAACTTGGTACAAAAAGAAGGATGGAAGTCTGCTTATCATACAGTATCTGTGCGAACCGTACCTCACCTATATTCGCTCATACTCAAAAAACTACATTGCAATCCAGTTAAATGCCGATCTTTTCTTTGGAGATCTTGATAGAGTTGCCGATAACTTTCATATTCAGATAGACTCACCCTCTCAGACTCTTTTTTCTTATAAGTCTGACTCTATCTTGGAAAATGCAAGCGATTTTCGAAAGTGGGTGACAAGAAATGATCTTGTGGATTCTAGTGGTTGGAATGTAACACTTGAACGGCCGGAAAAGATGATTTTTGCCTCGGTTCGTCAGATGGGAAGAATTATTATCGCGATTCTTTTTTTCTGTGTCGTTGTTATTTTTCTAATCACTCAGCTTTTCACAAGCTTTTTTGAACAGAAAATCAGTGCCCTCCACTATTATCTTCAGCGCATCAAAGAGGGGCATCTTAACTACCACATTCACGATGACAGTAAGGACGAGCTTGGTGATCTGACAAATAACTTGCAAGCCATGATTGATGAGATCAACCGACTGATCCGAGAGGACTATCAGACTAAGATTGAATTGAAGAAGACGCAATTTAAAGCCTTGCAGGCTCAGATCAATCCTCATTTTCTGTATAATTGTCTGTCGTTAATCAATAACAAAGCGCTGATGAATGACCGGCCTGAGATCAGTCAGATGTCTCAGCTGTTATCCGTTTTTTACCGTACAACATTAAATAAGGGAAAATCTGAGACGCTTTTGCAAAATGAGATCAAAAACGTGACCTCTTATATTGATATTCAGCGTCTGCTTCACGACAACATCTTTGACGTGATGTACCAGATTGACCCGAATCTTCCTGAAATCGAAGTTCCCAATCTGCTTTTGCAGCCACTTGTCGAAAACTCAATTATCCACGGTATCCTTCCAAACAAGACAAAACGTGGTCAATTATTTGTCACTGTCACAAACGTAATGGGTCAGATTTATTTTACGATCATGGATAATGGTGTAGGTATTCCACAAGAAAAACTTTCTACCCTTTTGACGACTGACTCCTCCGGTTATGGATTAAAAAATGTTCACGATCGGCTAATTCTCGCATATGGCGAAGGCTCTGGACTGACTATTAACAGCATACCGGGACAAAGCACTATGATCACATTTAAGGTTCCGGTATAATAAGGGGGCTATATTTTATTGAATGGCAAATTCAATGACAAATATTAGAATGTGTGCTATGATAAGTTTATTAAAATGAGTTATTTTATTACTGTAACATCAAAAGGTGAAAAAGGAGGGACGCGTACATGGAAATGCGATTAAGGCTTCCTGTCGGAATCGACAGTTTTGAAAAGCTTCGCAAAGGGAACTATTATTATGTAGATAAAACTGCATTAATTGAACAGGCTCTTGAAAAAGGAAGCGAAGTGACACTCTTTACTCGTCCTCGGCGTTTTGGAAAATCCCTGAATATGAGTATGCTCAAAAGCTTTTTTGAAATTGGAACGGATCCTACATTATTTACTGGTTTGCATATTTCTCAAAATACTGAGCTTTGTGAAAAATATATGGGGAAATATCCTGTCATCGCAATCAGTCTAAAAGGAATCAATGCATCTTCCTACGAGGCTGCCTTCGATCAGCTGGTAGAACTCATAAATCAAAGCGCTTCTGATTTTCAGTTTCTGCAAAATAGTAATTTTCTGACTGACTACGAAAAAGAACGATTTGCTAGGCTGCTAGATGACGAAATGAGTCAAAAGGTTATGGGGTCAAGCTTGCGATGGCTGACTCGACTTCTCGAAAAGCACTATAAGCAGAAAGTTGTTGTTCTTATTGATGAGTATGATGTACCCTTGGCAAAAGCTCACGAAAATGGCTTTTATGATGAAATGGCGTTTCTGATACGCAATCTTTTTGGAAATGTATTGAAGACAAATGAGAGCCTTGCTTTTGCAGTTTTAACTGGATGTCTACGGATTGCAAAGGAAAGTATCTTTACCGGGCTTAACAACTTCAAGGTATATTCCATCACAGATAAACAATATGATGAAGCCTTTGGATTCACAAATTCAGAGGTACTTGCAATGTTATGTGCTTATGAGTTGAATGATCACTTTGATGAAGTGAAGGAATGGTACGATGGCTATCGCTTTGGGGAAGCTGACGTCTATTGTCCTTGGGACGTTGTAAATTATTGTGATGATCTTATTGACGACCCTAATTCAAAGCCGAAAAATTACTGGATGAACACCAGTGGAAATGATGTTATTAATCATTTTATTGATAGTATCAATGATCCTGGAATGGTTACAAAAACAGAGCTTGAGCAATTAGTCAATGGCGGAACAATCATTCAAAAAGTCGATGAGATGGTAACTTACAAAGATTTATATTCTAATATTGATAATTTGTGGAGTACACTTTTTATGACCGGTTACTTAACACAGCGCGGACAAGTAGGCGATGGCTACTACTGCCTTGCGGTTCCGAACCGTGAAATCTGTAATATTATCATTGAACGCGTGCTAACGCTCTTTCGCAAAGAAGTCTCTCAAAATGGAGAACTTTTTCGAAACTTTTGTAATGCGCTAACGACTTGTAATGCCTCTGCTGTTGAACGAATTCTAACAGAATATATGTCAAAAACCATTAGTGTGCGCGATAATTTTGCAAAATCGCTTCATGAAAACTTCTACCACGGACTTATGATTGGAATTCTGGGGTATAGACGTGATTGGAAAGTATTATCAAACCGCGAGTCCGGTGATGGCTTTAGCGATATTATGATTGAAGTAAACGATACCGATACAAATATTGGACTTGGAATTGTGATTGAACTCAAATACAGTTCTGAAGAAAGAGATCTTGAATTGGATTGTCGTGAAGCTTTAAATCAGATAAAAAATAAAAACTATACACAGGAACTTCGCAATCGAAGTTTCAATAAAATAATAAAATATGGCATCTCCTTCTGCCGAAAAAAATGCCGTGTTATGACGATTCAGGAGTAATATCAGCATAGCTTATACACTGCCAGCCCGACAACGTATATTGCCGGGCTGGTTTTATATTATTATAGTTAAAATTTTATGATAATTGTTTACTCCACTTACTCTTCTGAGTTGTTTCAAAGAACTGCAGAAAGAAGGATATATATGAAGAAACTTCTGCTCCGCTTACTCTTCTGAGTTGTTTCTTTTTGAAGCGAAACCCCGTTTACTTTTGTACTACTTCTGCTCCGCTTACTCTTCTGAGTTGTTTCTTAAATACGTTTTTGGTGTCCCTATATTCACCCTCTTCTGCTCCGCTTACTCTTCTGAGTTGTTTCGGCAGAACCGCACAGTTCTTTAAAGTACAACTCGCGAAAAAAACACAACTCTTATTAATGCACAGTTATTACATGGCATATTCCTGCATAAATTGCCAAATTTTACTGCATAGAATAATATTGACATGTTCATTCAGCAGTGCGAACCCCACGGCAATTTTATGGGTGCTTAATGTTCGCACTCCTTGGTAGGGACAGACCTCCTACCATATCATAATCATATATACAATTTACTTAGTCATTTTTTGTGACCATTTTATTTTTGCTTTAAAACAGTTTCTTGCTTTTGAAATACTCCTATATCCTACCCCCTGAGCATCATCAATAACAACATTGGTTTTCTTATTAAGAATAACATATCTTGGATCATTATTTCTCGTTAATTCCCTACTAAAGCAAATTACAATATCAGGATTATCTATAAATACTATATTTCTAAATTCAAAAGTCCCTTCTTAAGAAATTTTTTCATGTTCTTCCTCCTTGTGAAATAAGTTTTATATAAATCTGTAACACAGATTATATACTATTGTATAAATTACATAATAGTGCGTTTCTCCTGTTCCATAACCCGATATAGCTCAAGTTCAAAATCCTGACGATTTTTTTTCAAGATTGTTTGTAGTGTTAGACCGACACAAAAGAGCTGCAAAGCGGCAATTAGCAAATAGCCGCTTACGATAAGGGTTGGAAAACGCGGAACAAGTCCTGTTAAAAAGTATGTCTTTAACACGGGAACCATTAAAATGCATCCAATGATTGAAAGGAAGCAGCTAATTGCCCCGAAGAAGGCAAGAGGACGATACACATGGTACAAATTTAGAATCGTTTTTAAAATACGAAAACCGTCGAAGTAAGTATTTAATTTTGACTCACTGCCAGTAGGGCGATCTTTATAATCAATTGCCAGATTTTCGATTTGCAGGTGTTTGTCAATCGCGTGAATGCGCATCTCTGTTTCAATTTCAAATTTTTGAGACAGCACAGGGAAGGTCTTGACAAAACGATAGCTGAAAGCGCGATATCCAGTCATGATATCCTTTATATTACTATGAAAAAGTCGGTTAATTGTACTTCGCACAAAAATATTTCCTGCATTGTGGAAAAGCCGCTTATTTTCCTGAAAATAGGTAGAGGACAGGCGATCTCCAATTACCATATCTATGTGCTGACTTAATACCATATCAGCCATTTGTAAACCTGCCTGTGCTGGGTATGTATCATCACCATCCGTTAAAATATAGCAATGTGCGTCAATTTCTTGAAACATGCGTCGGACAACATTTCCTTTTCCTTGCTGAGGCTCATGGCGGACAATTGCTCCTGCCTGTGATGCAAGCAAAGCGGTATTGTCACTGGAATTATTATCGTATACATAGATTTTGGCATCAGGAAGAGCCATCTTAAAATCAGTTACTACTTTTTGTATGGTCATGCTTTCGTTGTAGCATGGAATTAGTACAGCAATTTTATCCATTTAAATCGTATGCCTTTCTGTTTTATTTTGTTTTTTAGGACAATTATTTTGCGATTTTCTGCTTTGCCTCTTGAATATTTATGTATTCTTCTATTCCATTTTTATTAAATTAATAGTCTTAAAAGCAATCCGTGTTTGCACGACAGCGATAATTGCAAGAACAGAGAATACCTGAGCCAATGGATATGCACCACAAAGATACATATAAGCAATCGAAGAACAAGAGCGAAGCTCATTGTAGGCAACTCCAGCATATAAACATAGAAGTCCACCTGCAATGCCAGATAACATAAGAAGAATGGATGCGTTTTGCTTTTGTTTTTTGATAAAAAACAAAAGCAATAAAATCAGAGAACAAATTTTTCCAATCGAAGCGAGTGGCATTGAAATAATTCGGAAAATTCCAGCCAGCGAGTTAAAAAAACTGTAGGAAAAATTTGAATCAATATATGCCAATGAATCAGAATATATATACGAATCAATACTTGAGACTGCTCTCACTGCATGCCTTCCGGTAATCCACTCAAAACGGGCAATTCCGTCACTGCCGTCATCAACTGCGATGCGATCTAGCAGGAAAAGTTCATTTTCAGAGGAAACATAAGCATCTGCTTGGGCAATAGTACTTAATAAGCTGCTCAGCATTCCAGGCTGCCATGGCGGCATCAAAGCAGATGGCATAGTGGCTTTTTGTCTTAACTTTCCATTTTTAAAAGCTATTTCAATTTCATTATAAATCGCTTGATAAAATCTATCTGCTGTTCGCCCATCTTTATAATATCCTTCAAGTTGAACTGCATCACGCAATGCCCAGAAAAACCAGCCATTTTCTACATTCCCGCATTTCTTATTTTCTTCGATGCGTCCTGATTGAGCCGCATATAAATCCATCACCGCATCCAGAGAATCTTGTATTGAAGCAAGTGTCGGACTGATTTCATACACTTTTTCGATTTTTTCTCTGCCGATAGACGTGTAAGGTGTAGGTTCTTCCATATCAATAGCATATAATGCTTTCATTACTTTAGGAAAAGCACCGTGGGTTAATTCGTTGTCAGTCCAACTGTTGTACACAACTCCATTTATCAGCGTAATCGGAAGACGACACGCAGGTAATGCGAGAAATGGAAGAAGTAAAATGATGATGTATTGAACTCTTTTTTTGCATGTGACATTATGAAAAAATCCATGAATAATTGCTTTCAAAAAGATGACAACAGCCGATACTATAAGAAATGGAACAACCCATATGGTATCTTCTCTGCTGAACCAAAGGCTTATAAATCCACAGGTTGTCACAATAGCCCATTTCATTGAAAATTTTTTACCATATTGATATCGCAAATAAAAGCCTAATTGTCCACCGAAAACAAGAAGAACCTGAGCAGGTGTGATGCTGTTTCGGTAAACTCGCTGAATAACTTCAGAGGATGCCATAATCGGATTAAAAAGCATTAGCAGGTAAAAAGGATAAATCGTCCATTGAAAACAAATCACTGGTCGAATGGCTCTCAAAAATAGGTAGCACGAAAGTGCATAGAAAATCTGTACACATGAAATAAAATCAATGTGAAAAAACTTTCCTACCGCCAGAAAAAATGGGAAAAAGCAACCCTTAGCTAATGTATAATGGTTGTAACCACCAAGCCAGTTTAGACGTAACAGCTTTTCAGCGATATGAACCATTAGTTGATCATCGGCAAATGCAGTTGTAATAGCATAAATAGTGACATCTTTCATTAAAATTAGTTTAATAATAAGAAAAAAGATTGCAAATAGTAAAAATTGCTTATCTTTTGAGTGTGATATTTTGATTCGAATCATTGTATGAGTTCCTCCACAAGTCTGCGAATCGTATCGAAATCATCTGAATTCAATAATCGGTATAATTTTGGGGCTTCAGTTTGTGCACCATTTGAATAATAAAAGTACTGTGATGTAAAGGCACAAATGATACCATTGTCAAATTCAATCAGATACGATCCAGTTAAGCTTTCGTAGTTTGCAAGATCCTCGTCAGATGCTTCTTGAAGCGAAAGTGCTTCAATTGCAGAACAAAGCCGATCTTTCATAGCAGAATCGCTTATTGAAAATGTATTGCCTGCATACCCATAGGTGATGGAGGTAAAATCGCGATTTATATAAATTTGATGCGCTGTGGTTTCTAAATGCATCTCAGTAGTAATTTCTGACTCTGGCTCAAACTTTGTTTCCAGCAAGGACTCCGATTCTGATTGTGTTTCCACCAATGTAGGGCGTAAAGGATGATTGTCCAGATGATTGTTCATATTTTTATGTACTATAGACCAAATAAGAGAAATGGACAGAATAAAGGCAGCAGCGGCAATACATACGGCAGTACAGAGATATTTTTTTCTGCGTTCTTTTTGAAAAAAATGTTTCATTTTCACTGTTTCATAATCACTCATAGCTTCTGTAATCCAGCGATCATCAACATAGGATAACGCGCGCATGATCAATTCATTCATAGTAAATTCCTTCCTTTTTAAGATATTTTTTCAATAATTCCCGTGTCCGGTAAAGTTGTGTTTTGATGTTGCTTTCTGGTATGCCGTATTGATTAGAAAGCTCTCGAATCGACAATCCTAACCAGTAGCGTTTCATGAAAAGAATTCGCCTAGGAGCAGAAAGTGATTCTAAAAATACAGATAACGCTTGTCCAAGCTCCCATTCTTCGATTCCACTTTTAAGTTTTGTATCAGGAATAGTTTCGCTCATTTCTGAGGTTAATTCAACAATACAGCTGTGTCGCTTTTTAGCTTTTTGCCATTCAATACGATCAAAGGCATCACACCTACAGATACGCATTAAATAGGCAAGAAAATTAGTGGGGCGAGTGGGTGGAACGGTGTTCCAGGTCTCAAAATAAGTATCATTTTTGCATTCTTCGGCATCCTCATGACAATTTAAAATTCTCATGGCAAGCTTTGACAAATGATTTCCATATTTATTATCTGTTTCAAAAATGGCGGATTCTTTTCGATCAAAAAACAGATCAATAATATCCTCGTCATTCATAATAAAAAATCCTTTCTAAACTAAATTGATTTATTTACTTATTAGTTGTGCCTCTATTATATATGTCGGGAAAATGATATGAAAGGTTTCAAAAAAATGGAAACTGATATAAAGAAGCCAGTGGGACAGGTACACTGGCTTTTTTCCCGTCCCGCTGGCTTACAAATTAATATATTATGGCAATGGGATTAATATACTGCGATCCCATTATAATAAATTTCATATTGCAAAACGTCCGTTCTGATATTACAAATATTTTTGAAAGTAAAAATTTTAACGTGCAAAAGATAAGTCAGCTTTCTAAGGAGGGATACATAATTAAAAAACAGGTTCCTAGCATATACTATGTAAACAGACTTCTTGTTCCAACACAGATTGTTGTAACAAATCAGCTAAACTCCCAAAATCATGAAAGTCTTAAAGTGTTATCAAAAAGTGCCCAAACTGATGACATTCAGAGATTCACAGAACTTGCAAGCGCTTTTACTGAACCCGGTGACAAGGAAAAAGCTGACGCCGTATTGCAAGTTAGCGTCGCGGCAAACAATTGACCTTGTTAAACAAAATCTTCTGTCTATCGAAACTGCTGCACAGTGCGCAAAGATGACCGTAGATGAATTTCAGATCGTACTAAAAAAACAAAACAGCTAACAATAGCCAACAGGGACGGGAATGCGGCACTACAGTGCCGCATTTTCCCGTCCCCAATGGCTGCGTTTTTATTTACATTTTTTTACAGTGCCTTTACTCTTGCTACTACGTTCTCTACGGTAAATCCGAAGTATGGGAACAGTTTGCTGTACGGAGCGGATGCACCAAAACGATTCATTCCGATCATATCGCCGTCAAGACCTACATAACGATCCCATCCAAATCCAGAAAGTGCCTCTACTGCAACTCTCTTTCTTACATTCTTTGGAAGAACCTTTGCCTTATACTCCTCAGACTGCTCCTCGAAGATATCCATACATGGCATGGATACGACGCGAACGTCGATTCCATCCTCTGCTAAAACCTTCTTTGCCTCTACAGCAAGAGACAGCTCGGAACCAGAAGCGATAATGATCGCATCCGGAACTGCCTTCTTGGAATCCTGTACAATATAACCACCCTTTAATGCCTCTCTTGAGGTTCCCTCGATCTGCGGCAGATTCTGTCTGGTCAGTGCCAGTGCAGTCGGTGTTCTCTTAGATGTAACTGCACTATACCATGCAGCTGCTGTCTCAGTTGCGTCTGCCGGACGGAACATATGGAAGTTCGGCATTGCACGCCACATTGCAAGCTGCTCGATCGGCTCATGAGTCGGTCCATCCTCTCCTACACCAATACTGTCGTGTGTAAATACGAAGGTTAACGGTACGCCCATGATTGAAGACAGACGTGCCATCGGCTTTGTATAATCAGAGAATACAAAGAAAGTAGAAACAAATGCTCTCAGTCCACCGTGAAGCATAATACCATTTCCGATTGCTGTCATGGCAAGCTCACGAACACCAAAGTGCATGTTGCGTCCTGCATAATTTTCTGCTGAGAAATCACCCTCGTCCTTCATATAGGTCTTTGTGGACGGGGAAAGGTCAGCTGCACCGCCGATTACATTCGGCATTCTATCTTTGATACGATTGATCATCTTGCCGGACAGATTTCTTGTTGCATCTGCCTTATCATCATAAGCCCAGAAATCAGCATCGTCACAAACCTTCTCTGCCAAATCCTCATCGTAGTAAGTATCCCACAGTTCCTTCATTTCTGGATACTTCTCGCAGTATTCTGCAAACATCTTATTCCAAGCATCCTCTGCCGGCTGTAAGCCTTCTACGATTTCCTTATAATGAGCATAAACTTCCTCTGGTACGAAGAATGGCTCTTCTGACGGCCAGCCTAAGTTTTCCTTCATTGCCTTAATATTGTCATCACCAAGCGGCTCGCCATGTGCACTTGCCTTGCCCTGCTTTGCCGGACATCCAAAACCAATCTGAGTCTTTACAGTGATAAAAGATGGTCTCTCAGTATCTGCCTTAGCAGCCTCAATTGCCTTGCCGATTTCCTCTAAGTTATTTCCATCCTCAACGGTAATGGTCTGGAAACCAAATGCTTCCATACGCTTCTGAACATTCTCTGTGAATGCAATATCTGTTGATCCCTCAATAGAGATGCGGTTGGAATCATAGAAAATGATCAGCTTAGACAGCTTTAAAGTACCTGCAAGAGAAAATGCCTCAGATGAAATACCCTCCATCATACATCCATCGCCGCCAAGTGCGTAGGTGTAATGATCTACAACCGGATATCCCTCCTTGTTAAATACAGACGCCATATGACGCTCTGCAATTGCCATACCAACTGCCATACCCATACCAGCACCAAGAGGTCCTGTCGTTGCCTCAACACCAACTGTGTGGCGATACTCCGGATGACCAGGTGTCAGAGAACCCCACTGACGAAACTGCATCAGATCTTCCTTTTTTAAATCACCATAACCAAACAGGTGAAGCAGGGAGTACAAAAGCATAGAGCCATGTCCTCCAGAAAGAATAAAGCGGTCACGATCCTTCCAATCTGGATCCTTTGGGTTGTGCTTTAAATGCTTTGCCCATAACTCATAGGCTACAGATGCACAGCCGAGCGGCAAGCCAGGATGTCCTGACTTTGCCTTCTGAATCGCATCTGCAGATAATACACGGATCGCATTTACTGACATTGTATCAATGTTATTCATCTTCGTCTCCATTCCGCGCTTAAGCGCATTTAATTTTGTATTTATGCTCAGTTTACCAGACCATTGCACGAAAATCAAGTTTTTCTTATGTTATCGTAGCTTAATTTGCTGAAGCTCCTCCATTGTCGCCAAATAATAGGTCTTAAACTTGTCGCCCGGAATGACAGTATACAAATTATTTCCGAACTCTCTCGCAAAACGTATTCTTCCTGAAAATGATTGAACTTCGCAATAATCCGCATCATACATGACAACATTTCTCTGCTGAAATGCATAACCTGTATGAAGTTCATCCTGCTCTGTAACAGCATTTTCATTTCCTTCTGACGTGTAAATATGAAGCTGATATCCTGTTTTCGCTTCATCACGTACAACAAGACCAAGGTATTCGTTATTATAGAAAATACGCTGAATTTCTCCCTCAACAGCAACATCTTTTCGAGTAATTGCAGTTCTGTTTGACACGTCAAAAAAGCTGATGCAGCAATCTCCAACTGCAAACGCTTTTGTATCACTTAAATAGACAACCTTCGGGACATATGCGCCATTTTCAGAATAATCAAAACTTGCTACTATACGATCTGCAGCTTCTTTTCCCTTTTCAAAATCGTAAAAAGAAATACTGCTTGTTCCAACACCCTCAGAAATTGAGTAGTATGATACAGCTAATTGCTGACCATTTGGCGAAACACTAATGTCAAGCGGATATCCATCAATCTGGAGCGGATTGCGAATCGAAACTGCAAGCTCCTCGCCTGTATTTCGATAATAAGAAATTAAACTCGCATCCTGATCTTCTAACTGAAGCACAGTTACACCTGTCGATGCAATCACTCCCTTTGTGATTATCTGAGATGTAGTTCCGCTTCCAGTGATTCCCGATTTATTACAAATTGCAAAATTTTTTCCTTTTAAATCATAAATCAAAAGATAATCACCTTTGACATTTGCCTTTGGATTGCTCATATCATATGGCGCAGACCACACCTTTGTGCCCTTTTTGTCATAATACGTAGCACCATCTTTATTCATTACGACAATGCCGTCTCCATATGATACGTATCCTGCTGATGACGCATTCGACACATCAGTTCTCCAGCTGACTTCATATGTTTTGTAACGCCACAACCGTTCTGCCACAAACCACGCCAGCACAACAGCTAACACCAACACTACGACAACAATTCCTGCGACATTGACTGTTCTTCTATGATCCTCAGCCCAGCTTACTGGTGCACTGCGAACCTTATCGTTCGTAACCATGCTCTGCCTAAGCTGCTTCTTCTTTCTTTCCCGTTGAAATTCACTGTCCCTTGCCATGTACTTTCCTTTCCACCACTGTGCTGACTTTCAAACTCCAGCTGCATCTTACATACAGCTGCACAGTGTCCAAAAAAGTATAACATATCCAAGGGTGTGTGTCAAAGTTCCTTAAAAATTTTCACGGCAAAGTCAGCTCCTGTCCAATATAAATTTTATTTATATCATCAAGTCCATTTACTTCCTTTAACTGCATAACCATCTGTGAGGAACCATAAAATTTTTTACTAATCTCAATCAATGTATCACCAGGCTGAACCGTGTATGAGGCTGGACGATTTACTGCTACTTCTGCTGCCTCACTCGTCCCCTGTGCTGCATTTTCTTCTGTGGGCAACGTTGGTGCTGCTACCGTTAAAATTTCCTGCGTACTGCTTTCGTTTTCTTCTGATGATGCGGCATCTGATTCCTTATTTTTTGATGCTTCGGTGCTGCTTGTGATACGATACACTGATGCTCCAAGACCATCCTTATAAAACATCATATCTCCAGAAAAAATCCCGCCATTTTGAATAGCTGCCACGTCTTTTTTTTCTGTCTCAGATGAAGAAAGGCTGCTTTCTGGTGTTTTTGCAACTGAAGCTTTTTCTTCACTGCTTTCTGGTATCTTTGTAGCTGAAACTTCAAGCGTATTCTCCGTTTCTTTTAAAGACGCTGACAATGCACCAATGTCATTTTTTGTTGCCTCAATTTGTTCGCTTTCTGATTCAAAAGCAACCTGCTCGCTCTCACCGCTTTTTCTCTCCACGGATGCTCCTACTGCAAGCGCCTGCACAGAATCCTCTTTTTTATTCATCCCTCTTGAAAAAAGGACACCACCTCCTACTAAAATAATAAAAAGAATTGCCGCCCCTGCCTTTACCCATATGCCGTTTTCTGCTGTTAGCTTAGGCGTCTGATTTATGTGTTTTGACTTTTGCGGATGCTTTATATCCTGCTTTTCCTTCATAATCTTTCTAAAATTAAGCGCTGCCTGATCGCTGACATCCTCACTTTGATCCGCGTTGCGGCTCAGCATATAATTTTGCATTTCATTATTTTTCTCATAATAAACAAAATACCCCTTCAAATGGAGAATTGTATCTTCTTCCTCCATCCAAAAGCTTTCCTCATCACCCTTCTTCCAGTACATCAAACAATTTTCCCCAGAAAAAATCTGACGATGTGTTTTTTTTAATTCTTCACCATCTGGAAAATTTTCTTCTGTTCCGCTTATAAACCAGCCACATATACTGCATCCTGGAAAATATTCCTGTATCACTGACAACGTATTATCCCAGACCTGCTGCGTAATCGCTGTTTTTTGCTCATTTTCTTCTTCAGTACTGCCTTGCGCATCCTCTAACTCAACTGCTCCCTTTACAAACCAGCATCTTTTGTTTTCTGTAACCATTTTGCTTCCAAGCAATATACCAGTGCGTACATGCCCTGTACAATTTAATTTACGAATAAATGTATATGCATAGTCTTCCAGATACACTCTAACCCGCTCTTCTTTTTCTGCCATCTGACGAATATTTTTTGGCAGTTTCTTTTCCTCTTCCATATAACACCTCCAGACCAGTTCCATGCAGTTTATGCACGGTATTTTCCATCTTTCTTAGCACATCGTATCACTACAACCGTGCAGAATCTGCCAAAACCGCCTGTCGAATACACATAATCTTTCGACAAGCGAATAAAGCGCTTCTTCCCCGGATAGAATGAAGCAAAGAACGTTTCAGAAAGGCGGTATCTATGAACACAGTCAACTCTCCATCCTATTTTTCGCAAACTGATTTTTCCTCGGAAGGCTTTGCCTGCCGTTTAGCCAATCTTGTTGATTTAAGCCAAAAAAAGAACGGCCACCGACCAATACTTTTCCTTTGTATTGGCAGTGACCGTGTCCCTGGGGACTGTCTTGGTCCTTTAGTAGGTTATAAATTAGAGCGTCTTTGCGATACCATGCAGCATACATTTGTTGTATGCGGATCGCTTGCTCATCCTGTACATGCTGTGAATCTGCGTCAAAAGCTTCATTATGTGAAGCATCTGGGCGACTTTCTCACAATTGCAATAGATGCCTCAATAGGTGCTAAAGAAAATCTTGGCATGCTTTGTCTTTCAAACAGTGCATTATATCCTGGCGAGGGTGTTGCAAAGTCGCTTCCCCCGGTGGGAGAAATCTCTATTACCGGGGTCACAAGCTGCGAAGACAATCCCATTCCATTTCACCGTCAAAGTGTCCCACTTTCTTTCGTAATGAATCTGGCTGATGAAATTTATCAGGGACTTTTTACTTTTTTAACAGCTTACTTCCAGACAGTGCCCTATACTGAGTCAATGCCTCTTCAAGCGACAGATCTGCATTCTCCTGACAGAAGGAATCAAACTTATTTAAACGCTGCTTGTACAGCAGATCCTTTCCAAAGACAGGCTCATACTCTTCCTTGAGCTGCTTTTCGATCTGCTCAATCTCTTCCTTCTTATCTGAAAGTTCCTGACGCTTGCTCTCAAACTCCTGCTGCAGCCCTAAAAGCTCATCCTTGTTGGCAGCTGTAATGTCTGCTGTGATCTGATGACGAATTTCGCTTTCAAAATTTTCAAGTGCTTCCTGGCGCTTTTCTACTGTATTCTGCATAACCTGCTGAATACCTGTGATTTTATCATCAAAGCTGCCCAGATTGTAGCCCGTCTCATCCTGACTTTTCTTGATGCGGTTCGTCATCAGCTGCTTGTTCTTATTATTAATGCGGATCTGCTTTCGAAGTTCCTCCACCTCTTCATTTACACCTGCAAACTTCAGCATATACTTGTGAAGCAAATACAAATATACAGTAAATAATGCACCCACATATACAAAAAATGTAAATGCCAGCACAAGACGATTCGAAATTGCCAATGAGAAAAACAATGGAATAAAGAAAATCAAGCCCACACCAACTAAAATATCAATTGTCCAATCTCTGCTGTTTTTAGGGAAAAATAGCATTGAAATCGCACGCTTTTTACATACGACTGGAACTTTATTTTCTTTAAATTTCAGTTCAATCTGTGCCTCTAGCTGCTGATTCTGTTGATTTAGAGGCGCTGTCTCAACCTGAATGCGCTGTGCTATTGCATTGGCCTTTGCCTTTGCACGCTCAGTTTTACATACATCAATCTGATCTTGATACTGACTCAGCTCACGATCATACGTTGCAGCAATTTCTTCTTTTTTCTTTTTAAGTGCCGTGGTAATTCCCTCTGCCACACTCTTTTCCATGCTGCTGTATGCCTTCTCGCTTTGCTTTAACTCACCAGTCAGGCGTGTCTTATCCTTCTCTGCCTCATCAAGATCATTTAACAACTGCTTCGCCCTATTTACTGTTTTAATTAACTCAGAATCATGAATTGCATCAAGTGTAACAGCTTGACCAAAGACGGATGATTGAGCTTCTCTGGTTGCCTCATCCTCTGGCTTTGATTCCACTTCCATAGAAGATTCCATTGAAGGTTCCATTGAAAGTTCCATTGAACCTTCTTGTGACTCTTCTGTCGATGCGTCATCTAATTCATCCAGCTGTTTTTCTTTAAGCTCAGCCTGCTCTGATTCTTCTGGCTGTTCTTTGGTAAGCTCAGTCAGTTCTGATTCTTCTGGCTGCTCTTGTGCTTCCTCCATCAGTTCTTCTGGCTGCTCTTTTACTTCTTCTAGCTGCTCCTTTGGCTGCACAATTTCTTCCAGATTAACCGGCTCTGCTTTCATATCAGCTGATGTCTCCTTGGATGCCTCATTTGACACAGCCTGTTCTGCCTGCTGATCAAGCAGCATTTCAACTTCATTAGCTGTTTCCGGAGTATCCGGCTGCCTATAATCGTCCATTTTTACTCCTCCTAACGATGATTATCAAGAACCATTCCCATTTTCGCACTTGCGTTTGAGAATTGTTTTTGTTATACTGACCACAAAACAAAGTCAGTTTTCAATCAATTTACAGTTCCTATAGTTTACTATATACTATTTTTCACTATAGCACAAGTTTTTTCTTTTTAGGAGGTTTTTATGTTTCGCATGTGGGGTAAAGTCTTCGCAGACAACCATCTTCTCAAGGATTTTGTTGTTGAAAATCCATCACTCGATATGACCCGCACCAAAAAGGTGTTCGCAGCACTCGAAACCATAGCTCATGAATTTGATCTGGCTGTCCCAATCTGGCTGCCATCAAACATTTCTGATTTTAAGCGTCACGCAAAAACACGCTTCACTCAGGACAGTTTTATTGAAGCAATCGATTTTGACTATCTTGAAATTCAGATCATTGAAGAAGATTAATTCTTTGCTAATTAATTTCAAGATAGCCTAGACAGCCAGTTTATGTTAGACTTATGACAAATATTGACTTATAATATCATTGATCAGCTGCTCTTCCTTTGGGGAGAGCTTTCTTGTCTGCTGCTTATGTACTTGTCGATCCCCGGATTCCCCCCGGGCCGCTGCAATCTGCGCTAGGCTCTCTTTTAACTCCTCTAACTGCTTTTGATGATCCTTTTCATGTTCTTCCTTTCTGACAAGCTCTGGACGGTTCACCCGCTTTTCATTCTCCGCTGACACATTATTTTCTTTCTGTGCACCATCCTTTTTCTGCATAAAAAGATCATCCCTCATTGCTCCTCGTGCTCTGGCTGCTGCACTGCTTCTAGCAGCCTCGCGTTCTGGCTGCACAAGCTCGTCTGGCTGCTCCTCACTGATGCCATCTGGCATATCTCTTGCACTTCGCACAACAAGCACATTTTCAAAATAGTGGACAAGTGCTGTTTCAAGAAGATCTTTGTTGGAACTATTTCCCATCAAACCAGAAAGCACAATCATCCCAGCTGCCATCAAACTTCCTCCAGCCAGATACAATACACAATTTTGAACACTTCCTTTATTCAAATAAAGAATCAACGAGGATACGGCACCTATTAGAAATGCTGCTGCCGCACAGTAAATACTGCAATTTTCCCAACTCGTCAGACGTGTTCCTGCTATACGATACTGCTGCTGCATTTTACTTACAAATGCTTCTGTATTTTTTATTCCGCAATTCATCCTATAAATGCTCTCGTACTTTGTCTTCATCTGCTGCAGCTGCTTGTCCTTTGCCGCTGCCAGATTATCAGATTGTCGAATCAAACTTTTGTAACAACGGTTTGCTGCAAATCTGCTGATAACTCCAATCACACAAACTGCCGCCATAACATACAGGATCATTCCCTGTTCCAGGTAATTTAACATACCATCGCCCCTTTCCGCCGAAATTTTCAGATTCATTTTCCGGTCTCCTAATTCATACACTAGCATAGAATTACAAGCTTGTTAAGACAGAATCCATCGCACTTTTTTTACCTCACTCACACTTTTTTTCCATATATCTAATACTTTTTTTCTTTTCCTTTTATTTTTTGATGTTATCTATTTTTTGTGAATGGACATCAACCCGCGTTTATGCTATACTGTCTGCAAAGACGCTGCTAGCTTTTGCTTCATGCGTTAAAAAACATTTTTGAAATATAAAGGAGGCTTTTTTATGACAAGTTACACTCCAAAGGGCGTATGTTCCCGTCAAATTAATATCGAGGTTAATGGTGATACTATCGAGTCCGTTCAGTTCGTTGGCGGCTGCAATGGCAATACTCAGGGTATCTCATCTCTTGTTAAGGGTATGAAGGTTGATGAAGTAATCGCCCGTCTCGAAGGAATCAACTGCAACGGCCGTGGAACTTCATGTCCGGATCAGCTCGCAAAGGCATTAAAGTCTATTAAGGGTGAATAAAATGAAAAAAATATTATTGACTGGCGGCGGTACCGCCGGTCATGTTACACCAAATATCGCTCTTTTGCCAGACCTTAAAGCAGAAGGCTATGACATTCATTACATAGGCTCCTATGAGGGAATGGAAAAGAAATTGATTACAGCACAGGGCATCCACTATGACGGAATTGCCACTGGAAAATTTCGCCGCTATCTAAGCGCAAAAAATCTCACTGACCCATTTCGTGTTATCAAAGGTTTTCAGCAGGCTAAAAAGCTGATCCGTGACTACAAGCCGGATGTTGTCTTCTCCAAAGGCGGTTTTGTTGCCGTTCCTGTTGTGCTTGCAGCTGGTCACTATCATATTCCTATTATCATTCACGAATCAGATATGACACCAGGCCTTGCAAACAAGATCTGTATGAGAACTGCTAAAAAAATCTGCTGCAACTTTCCTGAAACAGTTAAGCTTCTTCCGGCTGATAAGGCTGTTCTTACCGGAACACCAATTCGCCGTGAACTGTTAAATGGCTCAAGGGATGCCGGCTTTGCTTTTACAGGACTTAGTGACGACAAGCCGATCCTTTTGATGATGGGAGGAAGTACTGGTTCACGTGCAGTTAATGCCGGTCTTAGAAGTGCTCTTCCTCAGCTTCTTAAGGAGTTTCATGTCATTCATCTGTGCGGCAAGGGAAATCTTGACAGTACACTTGCTCAGCCAGGCTACATTCAGTATGAATATATTTCTGATGAGCTTAAAGACCTGTTTGCAATCTCTGATATTGTGCTTTCACGTGCAGGTGCTAATGCCATTTGTGAGCTTTTGGCACTCAAGAAGCCAAACATTCTTGTTCCGCTTCCAGCAGCCGTAAGCCGTGGTGATCAGATTCTGAACGCAAACTCCTTTAAAAAGCAAGGTTTTTCCTATGTACTTGAAGAAGAAAAGTTAAATGCTGATACACTGATGGCAGCTGTTCACGAAGTTTACAACAATCGTGATTCTTACAAAAAGGCGATGGCCACCAGCAATCAAAGCAATGGCGTAGATATTGTAATCAAGCTAATTAAAGAATTATCGTAAAAAAAAGGCAGAACTCCAATTGTGGAATCTGCCTTTTTTCTTGAAATCATGTCTTTTTTTTGTTTATAAAAAGCTGCTTTTCATGATGCGTAAAACCTTCAATAATAAAAGTTTCTTTTTAATCTTTAAGCGCTTCTCTTAATTTTGCTCCCTGCTTTTCGAGTTCCTCTCTCTTTGCTGGCTTCGGATCCCATGAGACCATGTCTTCTCCGCCTGCATATCTTGGAATCACATGCATATGGAAATGCATAACAGTCTGTCCTGCTGCCTCACCATTATTCTGAACTAAGTTAAAGCCCTCACATCCAAGACCTTTCTTCATTGCCTTTCCAAGCTTTGCAGCAACCTTAAGAACATTCGCGGCATATTCATCGCTGATCTCTGTTACATCCTTAAAGTGCGCCTTTGGAAGGATTAATGTATGTCCTGCAGATGCCGGACCTAAATCAAGAATTGCGCGAAACTGCTCATCCTCATAAACAGTCTCTGATGGAATCTCACCTGCTGCTATTTTACAAAAAATACAATTATCATCTAACATAATTAAAACCTCTCTTTCGGCAAATATTGATGCCATTTTCTTTTGTACCCAGTATACTCATTTTTTTGATAAATTACAAGAGCACAAAATGTCGTTACATTTTTCTTGAGACAATCTATAAAAAATGATATATCTAACAGGTAACAATTCAAAGCTGTACTGGAGGTGCTTATGAACGATCAAACCTATTTTCTTACCAATGCCGCCCATGAACTTCAGACTCTGCTTTCTTTGCTGTGCAGCAGTATTCAGGCTATTGAAGCCGCGCATCCTGAAGTTAGATGCTATCGTTACTGGCCAGAGCTCTCCTCTGACTGCCGCTTAATGACTAAGCTTCTTCGTGATCTTACAGACTACAGCATGTCTGACCAACTGACGAAACAACGCAGTGATCTGTGCAATTTACTGCGGCGGGCTTATTTATCATGTCTTCCTTTAACCGAGGGAACGAACAAAACACTTACATATACAAGCCGCGTCTCATGCGCCTACATGCCTCTCGACTCCCCAAAAATGATGGAAGCACTTTTAAATCTGATTGTCAATGCACTTGATGCCGTATCTGACAATGGAAGCGTTCAAATTATTCTGACAAAGTCAAACGAACAATTTGTCGTATCTATAATAGATGATGGCTGCGGAATTGCACCCAAACAACTGCTTACTATTTTTCATCCTTTTACTACCACAAAGCCAGACGGTACTGGGCTTGGCCTTCCAGTTGCCAAACGTATTATTGAAGGACATGGCGGTCATATACGCGTAATCTCTGCTCCAAATCAGGGTGCCACCTTTACCTTCCTTCTGCCCTGTTCTTTTTCATCTGACAGAAAATAATAATGCCGCATACAAAGCCTATTATAGCGCCCACTATATGTGCGCAATTGTTGACACCACTTTCGGCAAATCCATGATATAAAGTGAAAAACATCATGAAAATAAGCTGTCTAAGCGTAATTTCTTCAAAATGACCTTTTGACAATAAAACAATACATAGTAAAAGACCTGCGATTCCAAAAATTGCACCAGATGCACCAGCTGTCGCTACAAGCAAATCCCCCTGATGCACATACCACCAGACAGACGCAGCATTTGCTCCAATACCACTGATTAAATATACACCAAGAAAACGCCATTTTCCAAGACAGCGCTCTGCCAATGCACCAAGATACAAAAGAACAAGCATATTGTTGAATAAATGATCCCATCCAAAGTGAAGAAAAACGCTTGTAACAAGACGCCACCACTCTGGCTTTTGAACAAACTCACCAATTTGCAGCACCATCATATTCATCAATGCCGATTCTTTTCCTCCAATCTCACCGACTGCAACGATGCATTGAATCAAAATATTAAGAATCACCAACATCAACGTAACCTCTGGTATTCTGTTAATTGCTATTCGTTTTCCATTAAAACGATCTGAAAAACGTTCCTTTCTAATCAGGGTAGCATAAAGATCACAAAATTCAGACGGCTGACCGTCAAAAATCACTGGCTGTCCAGCGTCATCTATAAACCACCTTGGGTAAAAGCCTGTTACAAGCTGCTTTGAAATTGAAAAATCATCTGACAGCACAAGTGCAAGAAATTGACACTCCAGCTGTTTTTGCTTTCTAACCTTCTGTGCTGCATAATCAACTACCCTATCAATTCTCCACGGATCGGCTGCCAGCTTATTTGGATCATCGAACAGACAAACTGCATACAGCTTCGTATCCTCTTTGATCCATACACCACAAGGAAAATTTGCTGCAGCAATATTCGTATACCCACCACGCTTCAGCTTTTTTTCCACAAATTCGCGCATCAATTTTTGATCCACCCTTATCACCTCGTTGTACTTAACAAAAGTTACAATTCACAGGACACATATTTGAATGAACTGTAACTAGCAAAATTCTGTCAGTCAACTTTATCATTAGAAATAAGATTTGTCAATGTTTTGGCTTTAATATCCAATATGCCATAAATGCTGCTGCCACTGCCGCCACGACTATGAAAATCCCAGCAGCTGCAAGCAGATTTTTATTGATGAGATCTAACAAAAGCAAACGCTTCCCTGCTGTAAAAAACACATATCCCCAAATAACCATAATCAATAATATGCCAATAACTGTAACTGACGATTTTTTTTGCTTGCATTTTGTTTTTTCCCTCTTAGGTGAATCTGACACTTGCTGCACATTTTTATATTGTTTTTCCTGCTGTATTTTCTGTTGTTTTTCCTGTTCACTTGCACCAGAATCAGTCTGTTTAGAATCGCTCTGTCCACATTCTTGGTCTGTTATTTGCTTATTAATTTGAGAACTTATCTGCACAGAATATACTTTAGAATCACAAGAATCATTTGTGGCATTCTCTAACCGATCTTTTATACATCCAACAATTACACTGATTGATAAATTTTCCCGAAGGCTTTCCTGAAAGAGTCCATATGCCAGTTCTAAGCTTCTTCTATCATCATAATCAATATGATCAATCAAAAATCGACATAATACATTTACAGACTGATGCAACGGCATATGCTGATATGGATAATAGCAAAATCGAATACGTTCTAAGCTTTTCGACACATATATATACTGAGGTTCAAGTAATATTCCTTCTCCGTCTAGCAAATAACGCCCTGCCTCTGAAACTGCACTGCAAAACTGCAATAGAAGTGACACCATCTCATCATAGGTGATCTTTCTGGCATCAAGAAATTCCGGTAAGTTTTCTAATGATGTAATCTCATAGCTAAGCGTACTTTTTCCATTCATCTGCTGAACATGTACAGGTAAAAATCCATTGATCCTATTGTTAATCAGCATTGACAACCTATAATCTGATCTGGCTTCCTCGTCTGTCTCTATCATCATATACTGATAATCAAGCCTTCGGCTGTATGATACTTCCATTTGTGCCATTATATCACCCCCTGTAATGAATTTTTATTGCTTTTCGTAAAATATTCAATCTTCAGCTGATATTTCTTTAGAATCTGACGCTGTTTCTTTATCCCGCTTGATTCCTCTTACCAGTCTGATAAACTCCTCCTGCTTTGATTCATGTACCTGCACTTGTCCTGTAATTTCTGTTGGTGTTCCCCATAAACGCATCAGTGCAAAAAAAGGAAGACGTATTGGTGCCTTATATGTAATCTTAACCATTCCAGGTCCTGCCTTCACCAAAAATGATGGCATATCACAGGCAAATAATTCACCTTCTATATGCGTATTTGCATATTCACAAATTATATCCTGGTTTGCCGTATTCTGCGAGATCCGCCATAAAAGCCCTTTTTTCTGAAGTTCTTCCCAAGAAAAAGCTCCATCTTTCATACTACTGTTTTCTGTCACCAAAAGCATCGCTTTTTGCGCTGTATGCCACGATACTTCCTCTAACACTGCTTTATCATGAGTGAAAAAGCCATAATAAATACACATAAAAACAGCCATGAGAACTGTCATCATAATCAAGCCGGCCTCCACAGTAAAGCTTGCTTTTTCCCGAAATAAAAGCTTCTTTTTGATCAGAATAACAATCTTTTTCTTTTCCTGCTTCACAAAAACACCTCTTTCTCGTAAAGCTAACATTCGCAGTCCGGTTTTACTACTTGCTTATAAACGCAGTATATATCAGACAATTGATGCAAATTGAGACAAGCAGCCAAGGAACAAATGGTATTTCTTTTTGGTAAACATGTGTTATAAAAACTCTTTGCATCAACTGTGCACACAGACAAAGAATACTGCCTACAAATAAAATTTCCAGCCCTATTTCCACCCCACAGCCCGCTCCAAGCAAAAATATGCAAAGTACATCACCCATTCCAATGCCTTTACTAAAACACGCCAAAAGCCATACTATCATCCCTGGAAATAAGCAAAACACTAAATCAAGGATTTCGCATCCACAAAAGAAATTCCAAATCATTGCAATAACTGTACATCCAATCAGCCAGCACACAGATACATTATGAAATAACAAATCAGTTGCCGCTGGAAGCAAAAAGCATAAAATAATAAAAATCCACCTTGCCTGCGTCATGATTTTCCTCCATCATCCTGTTTGGCACAGCGGCTGCAGCAGTGACGATCTGAAACCTCTGAAAGCTTTACTGACTTTACATTTCTTCTTAGCGCCGCACAATTTGGATCTGTGTGAAAACGATTTCCACTTGATGTAATATACACCCAAAAACCACTTCCGCCTTTTTCGCATCTGTCACATGCATAATACTTGCTGCCATCATCACTGCGGTAATTGACTACTTCATTATGACGGATCTGTTTCACAGAAAGCTTCAAATATGAACAGTCCAAACTTGTATGATACACACTTCCTGTTTCCGTAATATACACAATTTGGTCTTCCTTAGTCTCATCTTCTATCTTATCGCCATCTTGCGATGGTGCTTTATTTCCGCTCCATACACGCTGACACTCCCGCTGTGTAAATAAAAGTGAACCGAAATTTCCCGGAAGAAATGGAACTCTCACGCGATATGTTACGGTAAGATCTAAATTTCCATCATCATCTGGAAAACGAGAACCAAGTACGGTCAGTCCATCACTTCCTCCTATAATCCATGAACGATCTAAAATTTCTCTTCCCACTGAATACAGAAGCTTTTGTTTTAAATAAACTGCTGTAATTCCACCTTGAACTATCAGCGTGATCACATCCTCTGCTTCTTCACCGCCTACATCTTCTGCCTCATTTGGCTCTTCAAGCAAATAATAATATCCAGCAGCACTTGTAACTGAATCCTTCATTCCCTGCTGAATCCGCGTCTGTATCTGTATAACCTCAAAAAAAGACATAAGCGCCATAATAACACTAAGAAAAATAGGCAGCACTATACTGGCTTCAACAGTCAGCGAACCGTTACATTGCTGGCAGCCGACTGAAAAACAAAATGATCGATACCTGGATTTTTTTTTGAATGCTTTTCTATGATCAACTGCCAGCCTCATGGTACACCACCTTTCTTTATTTTAATTTTAATCTAATACATACGGCTTTGTTCGCACGAAATCTCATATCCAGACCCAGCAAAACAATAAAAAATCGGCGCCGCCTTCATACTTGCCTTAACCTGTACAGCTCCCAAACAATCCGCCATCGAAAAATCAGGATTTTTTTCTCTCATTCTAAGCTGAATGACATCCATTGTATGGTAGCGTCTATCACTTCGCCCTTGCGCATACAAAAGAAGGCGTAAGTATTCATCATATGACAGTCCATTATTCTCTTTTGCTGTTAAAAACAAATCTCCATCCAAAAAATCTGCGATCTGTGAAAACTCCAATGTCCAACTTTCTGAGTTTTTAATAATAGGAATATTGCCTCCGCTTAGCAATGTTCTTACATCAACTATAGCCTCAGCAAATGACCAACCTGCAATCATTGTAAACTGCGTCAGCTTAATGGCAGGATATACGCCAGTCCAACCAACAAGAGTAGTTGCCGCTGTCTCTGCCTGAGATGATAAGACAGGATCCTTCCATGCAGAAAATAAATTCAGTCCCTCTCTCATTAAAAGAAGTGAATTTACTGTTGATTTTAAATTTTCCTTATCACTTGTTTTGCCATTTAGTATATATTCTAGCTCATATGCCATTTTATTTGTCTCGCCTGTACTTGTAAAACTGCGGCAATGCTCTAAAAGATATTCTGTAAACAAAAAACTTTCTTCCATTTCACTAATCGCAGAGTGATACCATGTAAAATTTACAGTTCTCCACTTTGATGGAAGATCCTCTGCCTCAATAACATATCCTGATGCAGCCTGATCAAACGGCAGTACAAAATTCAGCCAACCATCTTCCTTGAGCTTTTCTAATTTTTCAAGCCAGCTTTCTTCTATCGCTTCCTCATACTTCTTCTTTTCTTCATTCGTTTTTTCTAAAAACTGCTCATCAAAACTTTCTTGTTCCAGTTCCTGCTGCTCTTTTGCCATTGTCTTCGCATCATCACCCATTTCCAGCTCTTCAAGCTGCTCTTGTACTTTTTCAACCGCAATTCCAAGTGTGCGGTATTTCATAAATTCCAGTACGCTTCTGGCAAATAATTCTCCTTCATTTTCAATGACCGAAACCGTATTTTCAATCTCTGCAGTGCTGCTTGTTCCTCTATATAGATTCCCAGATAAAAGCAAATGGTCTTGTTTTGGATTTGCGTTCATCGTCAAATATTTGCTTACAACCTCCTCTATATCTTGATTATTACTTAATTCATTTTCATTTAAAAGCATTAAATCAAATTCATTAAGTAATTCACGATCATACATAGAAAATAATGAATCCATTGCAGAGTCTGTAGCACAGACCAGGCGCTGACGAAGTCCAAATATCCTCGCATGCTCTGTCATCATCATAATAAATCCAATAAATAGTACAAGCAACATCGATAAAAATACAGTTATACTGGCTTTCTCATGTAACCTTTTCATCATCCATACAATTCACTTACTGTACTATTTACATGACTAAAAATTCCAGTTACGATAGCGGTAAGCTGTTCTCTAAAAATTACAACAATTGCCAAAAGCACTACAAGAACTAAGATCACCTCAACAGTAGTAACTCCCTTTGTATTATTTCTAAATCTTCTAATTTTCTTCACTGCGCCATCAGCGATACGACAAAAAACCGTATGTTTTTTAATTCCTTCCATCGAAATATACCTCCTTCCGTAATTCTTTATTTTTAATCACTACATACTCATAAATGCAGGTATCATTACTATAGCCATTACTAATCCAAGCAAAAGAAACATCGGAAACAACATTTTGGTTTCCATACGCTCACCATCCTGTATTGCCTGGTTTTTTCTCTGTTCTAACGCCTGTGTCAGTTCTTGATCAAGCTGCTGCTCTAATCCCGATATTCCTTGACGCAAATTCTGTTCAAGGCTGCTTCCTAACTTCAAATAGCAGTGTGCTCTGCACCTCCTTCCAAATGCACCATATGCTGCTGCTTCATTTACACCTGCCTCTATTTGATTTCGGGTAACAAGCATTTCTTCAAACAGATAACGTTGATATCCCTTGCATTTATGCTGTGTTTCTTCATATTCTGCAGTCAAACGATTCCATGCCGTGCGTACATTTAATCCACACTGAATCATCAATCCTAACTCAAACACAAAATTAGGATAATCAGCTATCAGCTGTTTATTTCGATTCTCAAATGCTTCTTTCCTTTTTTGCCTTGCAATTTCATATAAAATAAACGGCAATAGTAAAAATAGCGCTGGCATCAGGCGGATCGGCTGTGTTTGCACTGTTTTATAGGTTAACTTCTTTCCTTCTATATTTTCAGGAAGCGTCACTATCGACTTTGTTTTCGTATTATTATTTTCATCCTTTAACTGTTTTGTCAAAAGCATCATATAATACTGCGCATCCTTATTTGGCATCATCAGTCTCACATCAAGTGTATAATACTGTTCATACATAGAATAAGATAGCTTTACCTGAAGCTGTGCAGTAACACCCTCTGGAGGGATATCTTGTATTTGAATCACGCCAAAATCATCCAAAAATTCTGGAGTTAAGCTTTTCCACGCCACACGTATTCCATAAATTGTGGAAGAAACGAGAGAAAGATTAGTCTGAACATTTTCAAGTGATTCATTCTCTCCTAAAATCTGTTCTTTTACTGAATCAAATGCATCATCAAACACAGCTATCATACCTTGTGTCTCTGGTTCTTTTCCATCTACACTTACGTGAATGGTCTGATCTCCCTCTTCTAAACCTTCCACTGTCAAACTATAGTCTTTTGTCTGTCCAAACTCCGGACGCTCTAGCTCTGTTTTTTGTATTTGTGTATCTGGAAGAAATGAAACAACAATTCCAAGCACACTCGCCAAAAATAAACATATCCAAAAATTTGCCATCTGCCTTGCGCCTTGAAGCTGCAGCTTTTTCTTTGCATCCTCTCTTACATATAAGGCATTTGCCCACTCTCTTTCTTCTTCACTTTGAGCTGGCTGCTTCTTTAAAAGCAAATCATAAATCCACAGTCCCATTGGAAATAAAAACCGTAACCATTCTTTTTTGTTTTCCTCACTCAGAATGTTGTCAATTGTTTCCTTTTTATAATCTCGTTTCCATACAGCAATTACTACTAATCCCACCATCAGACAACTAAAAAACAACGCCATGCAGCACACCTCCCTATTATTGCCTTTCAGCAACTTCATTCTTTCTTGTTTTAGTTACAGCATCCTTAATTACAGACTATTCTAGTCTCGTTATCCTCTCAGAAAGAAGATATGCCGTTATATAAATAAAAAGGCACACTGTCATAATCATCTTTCCTGTCATCGTCTCATACATTACACTAAGCAGCTGCGGTGATGTAACAGATAAATATAAAAGGATTCCAACTGGCATCAAATTCATAATCTTTTGTTCTAGCTTTTTCCCTGCAAGCATTGTCTCGATCTGAGACTGCGTCTGCACTTTCAATACAAGCTGACTAGCGATTTTCTGCAAAATAAATGGCATTGATGCACCACTTCTCTTAGCAAGCGCAAAAGCTTTTGCAAATTCTTTTACTTCTTCTATCTCACATGCATCTGCAAACGACAGCCATACATGCTCAGCAGGTTCTCCCAAACTCATTTTTGTAAGCATTGTCTGCATAACCTGAACCATATAAGCAGTTTCTCCTTCCATCATAGATAGCTGCTCAGAAGCCTCCTGCATTGCATTTTCTGCTGAATGGCCAGTCCTAAATGCACCAGATAACAATTGAATTAATTCTTGAAATTCGCGTCTGATACGCTGTATTTGCTTTTCATGCAGCGATTTTCTAATCCATCGAAAGAAAAAATAAAGAAACGGTAGCATTGAAATAAATCCTGTCAAAAAATCATGATAAAAAATATAAGTAAGCCCTAACCAGCCTGCTGCTCCCACAGCTCCATACAAAAGCTTCTCCTTAAAGCCTAATACCTCAGGAAGACAATACAATTCCTGCGCTCTTAAGTTTTTCGCAGTTTTTAAGTGAATGAACCGCCTCGAGTTTTCCTGTGATCTTTCCATCCACAACCCCCGTTTCCTGAAATTGATACAGTACAGACAGTGTTACATTTCCTTTTTCGTCAAGACCAGTAACTTCCTGAATAGAAAGTACCTTTCGGGAACGATCTCGTAAACGCCCCAAATGAATTACAATATCAATTGCCGAGGCAATTTGTCCCCTTATTGCTGCAAGCGGAAGCTCCACTCCCATCAAAACCATTGTCTCAAGACGTGTCATCATATCCTGTGCACTATTGGCATGACCCGTTGAAAGTGAACCATCATGACCAGTATTCATCGCTTGAAGCATATCTAGCGCAGCCGCATCTCGTACCTCTCCGACAACAATACGATCAGGACGAATACGCAGACTATTTCTAATCAAGTCCCGAATTGTCACTTCATATTTTCCTTCCTGGCTTGCATTTCTTGACTCTAAGCGAACCAGATTTTGGATATGATATAAACGAAGCTCTGCGGAATCTTCTATCGTGACAACACGCTCCTGATCAGGAATATACTCCGCAAGTGCTCCCAAAAATGTGGTCTTTCCTGAACCGGTTCCTCCTGATATAAATATATTGTAGCGTGCTCGCACCAGATTCGCTAAGAATTGCGCTACATCCTCTGACAATGCACCCCATTTTATTAGTTGGTGCATATCAGGAGGATGCTTTGCAAATCGCCTGATCGTAAGAATCGGACCATTGAGCGCGATTGGAGGAAGAATAATATTTACTCGTGATCCATCCTCAAGGCGAGCATCTGCCATTGGATTTGCCTCATTTACCCGGCGATTTACTTTCGCTACAATTTGCTGAATTACATCCTCTAATTTCTCCTGCGATGAAAATGCCTTAGGAAAACGAACTAACTCACCTTGCTTTTCCACATAAATCTGATCATAACCATTGACCATGATCTCTGTCACTTCCGGGTCATCTAATGCCTCACTTAATACATCCAGCCTTCGAAATGAATCATACAATGCCTGTCTTAGCTGCGTCAAAACCCGCACTGAAAATTGTTTTCTGTACTGCGGCATCATCAAAACCTCATCAATGCTTGCATACAATTCATCATCTGTCAGCTCTCTTGTCATATCAAGCTGCTCCACTACTTGGGTACGCAACAATCCAAAAAGATTTTGCCGTTGTTTTTCATCATCTTCATTACTGTTTCTTTGACCTTTCAGCAAAAACAGCTCCTCATCGCATTTTTTCATTTTATTTACCATTCACTCTTTATTAAATTGCGCACATAATCTCCTGCTTCTCCCCACAGAGCGTATTCTAACCGTTCCTTCATTGTTCCATTTTGCGCACACTGAGGCAGCGTTACAATCTGCATACGCTGCAAAAGCTCATCACTGCCATTTTTCTCAAGCCAAAGCTCAAAACGTCTTTGCTGATCTTTTGCCAAACGTTCTGAAAGCACTGGCACATACAGCTGAGAACACATCGAAAACATTGAATCTGCAAGCCACAGCTTTGATCCAATATCTAAAACAATCGCTGCGTATTCTGTCTCCTGCGCAATTTTTAAAATCAACTGGCTCCATTCTTCTGGCTGTATTACACATAGATCCTCTGGACAATTCATTCCAGTAAGCACATCAACTCCATGCCAATGTGATACAAGTACTGGCAATTTTTCCTTTAATTTTTGTCTTTGCCAGTAAAAATAGGCATCTGATAGCGTTCCTTTTTCACCTTGCTCCTCTGATGTATTCTCTTCCTCATCCCAAAACGGCAATTCATCAAAACCGATATATAAGACTGACCGCTTACGCGCCAGTAACTCCCCAAGCAAAAGAGAAAACGTTGTCTTTCCACATCTTCCTACTGGAGAATACACACCGTATATAGGACACGATTCCTGCATTACTGGACTGTCCCGTTTGTCATGATCACTCATACGCTGCATCAATTGATTTAATAATTGATCCGTAGGCTGATATTTATAAATATGGTTTTCCTTATGATCACGTGCCTGCTCTTTATGTTCAGTTAAATATAAAACATCCTGCGTTTTCACAGACATCTCTCCATACGATTCCAAACTGCTTTCTTCAGAAAGAAGGAGAAGCTGCGGTGTATGCCCCTGCAGATAATCTGACAGCTTATCTGCCTGCGAAAATACCTGCAATTCAAATGGCATATTTTCCTTGCGGTTCACATATTCTGCAAGATTTTTTCCATACGCCTCTTCCTGCTCATACATTGCCACTACCTTTTTCATATGCACACTTTCTCCTTTCTTTTTCACTGGTATTTTTACCACTAAAATTTCATTCATAATAAATTAAAATTTACTGATGAGCACATTTTAACAGATTGATAGTTAAAGTCAATGTTTTTTCTATTTATTTAATAATAAGCATCCATATTGTATATATAATACATATTGTGTGAGTTTATATTTTTACTTTTACACAAAAAAAGCCTTACCTACCCCAACATTTTAGAGTAGAAAGGCTTTTTAATTTTACATTATTTTTAATTATATTCTCGAAAAATTGCATCCGATGCAATTTTATATTCTCTCACAGAGTTAGACTTTTTAATCTGTTTCAATAGCTTAGGCGATGCCTGGATACCATTTCCCAGATAAACCCATAACTCTTTCATCTTAAATAAAACATTGCGATCTCCTGACATCTCCTCACAATATCCGTCTAAAATCGCATCATGAAATTTCTTCAATCGCTCAGATGACAGCGTTTTCTCCACGTTCCTTTTTTCGCTAACGCCTTCTTCCATTTCATGATTAATCTCTTCTGCAAGAGCAGGATTCATAAGTAAACCACGACCTAGCATAACACCTTTTGTCTGTATCCCAAGACCACCCTTTATTTCATTCCACTTATCCACAAAATGAATATCTCCATTATAAAAAATTGGGGATAAACTATGCTCTTTTGCATACTGATAAGCATCCATATGAGGATAACCTTTATAAAAATCCTGTAACAAACGAGGATGAATAATCAAATGATCAATTGGGAACTTGTTAAACAGTGTTAATAACTGTGGCCACTCCTCCTCTGATGAAATGCCAATCCTTGTTTTTACAGAAATCTTCATTCTCGTTTTTGAATATATCTGATCCAAAAATTTGCTCAACTCTTCTGGATATGCTAAAAAACCTGCCCCACGTCCTTTTGCAGTTACTGTCCCAGACGGACATCCTAAATTGAGATTCACCTCTCGATATCCATATTCATACAATTGCTTTTCAATTTCCAAGAAGTCATCAGCACGATTGGTAAGAATTTGCGGAATTACATGCATTCCCTCATTATGTTCTGGCAACACATCATGGCGTTCACGACTTCCTAATTTCTTATTTGAAATAAATGGCGTATAGTAGGTATCAAGCGGTGCAAAATATGCATGATGCGCCCTACGATAGACGTAACCTGTCAATCCTTCCATAGGTGCCATTGAAATCTTATACTTCATGAAATTTATCTCCTTCTTACTTTTATTCAGGTTCACGGGACGCCCATTCACAAAACCCACACTCCGTGCTCTCGCTGCTTCGCAGCTTCGTTTTGTTCTTTGAAGTGGACTGGTAAACAAAAAAGCTATCACTTTTCAGTGATAGCTAAGCAAATAGCGGAAGGGAGATTTGAACTCTCGACACCACGGGTATGAACCGTGTGCTCTAGCCAGCTGAGCTATTCCGCCATATTATAAAGGCATTTCTGTACCTTCAAAACTGCACACAAACTTTTCATCCAAACCTATTACCATTTCCTACCCTGACCTTTTGGTCAAGCCCTCGACCGATTAGTAGCAGTCAGCTCCATGCTTTACAGCACTTCCACCCCTGCCCTATCAACCTCGTCGTCTTCAAGGGGTCTTACTCTTACGATGGGATATCTCATCTTGAGG
>NZ_JAJEQN010000037.1:0-33512 GCF_020687335.1 Anthropogastromicrobium aceti | reverse complement strand
GGAATATCGGCTCACCCACTTGGCTGCATAAAAATGCGTAGCAGCCGAAAACTGCTACGCTAAAAAGTCTAACTTTTGGGGGGCACATCAGTTCCTGTCCCTCTGGCGGCATAAAACAATGATAAGCGCTACATTATAGAATTACATTCATTCCTACATCAAAAACAAGAGTTTGCTGTATAGAATCATAATATGGCTGAGTCAGTCCTCACCTCCGGGGCTGTCTCTTTTTTTATAAAAACTTATACAATCTTAGTTTCGATTGCAGGACCCTTTTCCCCACTTAATACTTTAAGCGGTATTATGGCCTTGCAAGAAAGAAATGAGGTGAACAATTATGAGTATTACAAATGCGGCGAGAAGATTTGAACAGAGATTTGACGCAAAAGCGGAGCGCTTTATTTGGCATCATCCGCTACTTGGCTTCATCTCCATCTTTGTTGGAATACCATTACTGGTTTTGGCGTGTGTCTGTATCAGTACGATCGTTGTCGCCTTTCCTATGGCATGGCTTTTGGGTTGGTTGTAATCTTTATTTCATCTTTAAACGCACAAAAGATGACTAATGCCATTTTTATAGGAAAGGTTTTATGATATTGGGGACAGCAAAAAAGGAGGATGAATCTTATGCAAATGCTAATTGCACTCATAGGTGTATGTGCGGCAGCAATGCTGCTGTGGTATGTCTATATTTTAATGAAGGGAGATGATCAGGCATGAACACCATGATTCAGTATGTTTTATACCTTGCCATTCTGGTTGTTTTGGTAATTCCGCTGGGCGCATACATAAAAAACGTCATGAGCGGCGAGAAAACTTTTTTGTCCAAAGTTCTGACACCGTGCGAAAACCTGATTTACAAGGTTATGCGTGTAGACAGAGAAGAACAGATGACATGGAAAAAATATGCGGTAAGTGTAATGATTTTTTCCGGTATCGGGCTTGTTTTTCTGTTCCTGCTTCAACTTCTGCAGGGAGTTCTTCCCGGAAACCCGCAGAATCTTTCCGGTGTGAAATGGGATTTGGCATTTAACACTTCTGCAAGTTTCATTACCAATACAAACTGGCAGGCATATTCCGGTGAATCCACATTGAGTTATCTCACTCAGGCTTTAGGTCTGACTGTTCAGAACTTTGTTTCCGCAGCTACAGGTATCGCCGTTCTATTTGCATTGATCCGTGGCTTTATCAAGGTGAACTCCTCCGGGTTGGGAAGCTTTTGGGTGGACTTGACCCGCATTGTGGTTCACATCCTACTCCCGCTGAATCTGGTGATTTCTCTGTTGTTGGTAGGCGGCGGCGTGATTCAGAACCTGAAAAGTGCAGAAACAGTATCCCTTGTAGAACCGATTGCCGTCAGTGCAGAAGGCGAAATCCTTGAGGATGCGGTAATTGACTTAGACACCGAAACCGTCACTGTAGATGGCGAAATCGTTTCGAATGCACAGATTGTCACCGAGCAGTTCGTACCGATGGGTCCTGCGGCCAGCCAGGTCGCAATCAAACAGACCGGCACCAACGGCGGCGGTTATATGGGCGTCAACTCCGCACATCCTTTGGAAAATTCCAATGCTTTTACCAATCTGATCGAAATGATTTCCATTCTACTGATTCCGGCGGCACTGTGTTTCACATTCGGTTCTGCGGTAAAAAACAAGAAGCAGGGTATTGCAATCTTTATGGCAATGTTTCTCTGCCTGGTTGTTGCCTTGGGCTGCATCGCTGTCACTGAACAGGCTGGCACATCCCAGCTTGCACAAAACGGCGCAGTCAATATGTCAATGGCAGAACAGGCGGGCGGCAATATGGAGGGTAAGGAGACTCGCTTCGGCATTGCAGCGTCCTCTACCTGGGCAGCCTTCACCACAGCAGCTTCTAACGGCTCTGTAAATTCCATGCATGACAGCTACACTCCGCTTGCCGGTATGGTGACTATGCTGCTGATGCAGCTTGGCGAGGTTATTTTCGGCGGCGTGGGCTGCGGCCTTTACGGTATGCTTGCTTTTGCCATTCTGGCGGTGTTTATTGCCGGTCTGATGGTAGGCCGCACTCCGGAATTCCTTGGCAAGAAAATTGAGCCTTATGAGATGAAATGGTCGGTACTGGTTTGCCTTGCAACACCCATTGCAATTCTGGTCGGCAGCGGCCTTGCCGCTGTAGTACCCTCTGTCATGGATAGCCTGAATAACGGCGGTGCCCACGGTTTCTCTGAAATGCTGTATGCCTACTCATCATGTGGCGGCAATAACGGCTCTGCCTTTGCCGGTTTCAATGCGAATACCGTATTTCTGAATGTAAGCCTGGGACTGATGATGCTCTTTGCCCGGTTTCTGCCCATAATCGGCACACTTGCAATCGCAGGCAGCCTGGCTGGGAAAAAGAAAATTGCCACGACTGCGGGCACCTTGTCTACCACAAATGGAATGTTTGTTTTCCTGCTGATTGTTGTGGTATTGCTGATCGGTGCGCTGAGCTTCTTCCCGGCGCTTGCCCTTGGTCCGCTTGCTGAGTTCTTTGGCAGCATTGCATAAAGGAGGTTTACAGATATGCGTACAAAACAGAAAAGTGCTTTTGCCGACCGGAAAATGCTCGGCAGGGCAATTAAAGATTCTTTTGCGAAATTAAGTCCGAAAACACAGGCAAAAAACCCGGTCATGTTTCTGGTTTTTGTGTCTGCGATCTTGACCAGTATCCTTTGGCTGGTATCCCTGTTCGGGTTAAAAGACGCTCCAAGCGGATATACACTGACGATTGCCATTATCCTTTGGTTTACCGTGCTATTTGCCAACTTTGCCGAGGCCATTGCAGAAGGTCGTGGCAAAGCACAGGCAGATTCTCTCCGGGCATCCCGAAAGGATGTGGACGCACATAAAATTCCCTCCGTATCGCAGAAGGACAGCGTGACTGTGGTTCCATCCGCCCTACTGAAAAAAGGGGAACTGGTGATTGTCAAAGCAGGAGAGCAGATTCCGGCAGACGGCGAAGTCATAGAAGGTGCGGCATCTGTGGATGAAAGCGCCATCACCGGCGAATCCGCTCCTGTAATTCGTGAGGCAGGCGGCGACCGCAGCGCTGTAACCGGCGGCACCACTGTACTGTCGGACTGGATTGTTGTCAGAGTGACCAACGAAGCCGGAGAAAGCTTTCTGGACAAGATGATTGCGATGGTAGAAGGTGCTGCCCGGAAGAAGACGCCCAACGAAATTGCTTTGCAGATTTTTCTGGTAGCCTTGTCCATTATCTTTATCTTGGTGACAGTCTCTCTCTACACTTATTCCATTTTTTCTGCAAAGCTGGCGGGAATTGAGAATCCCACCTCTGTAACAACTCTGGTAGCGCTGTTGGTGTGCCTTGCGCCTACTACCATTGGTGCCTTGCTTTCCGCCATCGGTATTGCCGGTATGTCCCGACTGAACCAGGCAAATGTTCTGGCCATGAGTGGTCGTGCCATTGAAGCCGCCGGTGATGTAGACATTCTGATGCTTGACAAAACCGGAACAATCACCCTGGGCAATCGACAGGCATCGGAGTTCATTCCGGTAGATGGTGTTGATATTCAGGAACTGGCGGACGCCGCTCAGCTTTCTTCTCTGGCCGATGAAACCCCCGAGGGCAGAAGCGTTGTTGTGCTGGCAAAGGAGCAGTTTGGAATTCGTGGCAGAAGCCTTCAGGACAAGAATATGCACTTTGTCCCATTTACTGCCGTGACTCGTATGAGCGGCGTCGACTTTGACGGCAACGAAATCCGAAAAGGCGCAGCAGATGCCATGCAGAGTTATGTGACCCATGCAGGCGGAATGTATTCTCCAGACTGTGATCGAGTTGTCAAGTCTATTGCATCCAAGGGCGGCACACCTCTGGTTGTGGCTAAGAACCACAAGATTCTCGGCGTTATCTATTTGAAGGATATTATCAAGCAGGGTGTGAAGGAAAAATTCTCAGATCTGCGGAAAATGGGCATCAAGACCATTATGATCACCGGCGACAATCCGATTACTGCTGCGGCCATTGCTGCCGAGGCCGGTGTGGATGACTTCCTTGCGGAAGCAACGCCGGAAGGAAAGCTGGCAATGATTCGTGATTTTCAGGCCAAGGGTCATTTGGTCGCCATGACAGGCGACGGCACCAACGACGCTCCGGCTTTGGCACAAGCAGATGTTGCAGTTGCCATGAACAGCGGCACACAAGCAGCAAAAGAAGCAGGTAACATGGTGGATTTGGACTCTTCACCCACAAAACTGATCGACATTGTTCGCATCGGCAAACAGCTTTTGATGACACGAGGCAGCCTGACTACCTTCTCCATTGCCAACGATGTGGCAAAATACTTTGCCATTATTCCGGCGCTGTTTATGGGACTTTATCCGGGACTGTCTGCTCTGAATATTATGGGGCTACATTCCCCGCAAAGCGCTGTCCTCTCTGCGATTATTTATAATGCACTCATCATTATTGCGCTCATTCCGTTGGCGCTAAAAGGTGTGAAATATCGTGAAGTTGCTGCTGGAAAGCTGCTGTCACGGAACCTGCTGGTTTATGGTCTGGGCGGTCTGGCGGCTCCCTTTATCTTTGTGAAACTGATTGATGTTCTGCTGGTGTTTACCGGCCTAGTATAAGGAGGGGATATATCATGAAAACAATAAAAAGTGTATTACCAAAGGCAGGTATGATCTTTTTAATCTTTACTCTGCTGTGCGGCGTGATCTATACGGGTGTTGTCACAGGAATTGCTCAGCTTATTTTCTCGGATAATGCCAATGGAAGCATCATTGAAGTAGACGGGAAAAAATATGGCTGTGAATTACTTGGGCAGCAATATACAGATGAAGCCCATATGTGGGGGCGCATTATGAATATTGATGTTTCAACCTATACGGATGAAAACGGAAAGGCACTGATGTACGCCGCTCCCTCCAACCTCTCTCCGGCAAGTGAGGAATATGCACAGCTTGTGGCAGAACGTGTAGAAAAGCTCCGCAATGCAAATCCTGAAATGGACGAAACAGCTGTTCCGGTGGACCTTGTCACCTGTTCCGGCAGTGGGCTTGATCCACATATTTCCCCGGCAGCAGCGGAATATCAGGTAGCACGTATTGCAAAAGCAAACGATATGACAGATGATGAAGTGTGTAATATCATTCGAAAATGTACCGAAGGACGTTTCCTTGGCATCTTTGGCGGAGAGACCGTCAATGTACTGGAAGTCAATCTTATGCTAGACGGTATTCTGGAGAAGTAAATGAATATAGCAAAAATCGTGATTCCCAAAATCTCCAATAAGGAATAGATTCAGCATCTTAATACGGTCTTAATACAGATAAATATTCTCTTATACCCTCTTTACGCTCTTTGATTTATGATTAAGGACATATAAAGGGGTATAAAGGAGGCTCGCAGTTATGAGGGTGGTGTTGTTAAAAAGAAAATTGACTTCGTTTCAAATTATCATCATTGGTTTTTCTGGTGTGATCATTTTCGGTACCTTCCTTTTAATGTTACCATTTTCCAGCCGCAGCGGACTGGCAACGCCTTTCTTTGAGGCATTGTTTACTTCTACCTCAGCAGTCTGTGTAACCGGACTCATTATACATGATACGGCAACATACTGGTCGGTCTTCGGTCAGATTGTCATTTTGCTGCTGATTCAGATCGGCGGCATGGGAGTTATTACTGTGGCCGCATCCTTTGCAATGATTTCCGGGCGGAAGATTTCTTTGATGCAGCGCAGTACCATGCAGGAAGCGATTTCAGCGCCAAAGGTAGGGGGAATCGTTCGCTTGACTGGCTTTATTGTCAGGGTGACACTGGTGATGGAACTGCTGTGTGCAGCGGTTATGGCACCAGTGTTTTGCCGTGATTTCGGGAAAAAGGGTCTTTGGATGGCGCTGTTTCATTCCGTGTCCGCTTTTTGCAACGCGGGCTTTGATCTGTTGGGTGTGCGCACTCCATTTTCCTCCCTGACAAGCTATGCAGCGAATCCAGTCATAAACTTTACTATTATGTTCTTAATTGTGGTTGGCGGTATTGGCTTTCTGACTTGGGATGATATTCGGGCAAATCGACTGCATTTGCGCAAATATAGGATGCAGAGCAAGGTGATTCTTTGTACCACAGCGGTTTTATTGATAGTTCCGGCAATGTACTTTTATTTTTTTGAGTTTGATGATCTCACGCGAAAGGAACGGCTTTTATCTTCTCTTTTTCAAGCTGTGACACCACGAACGGCGGGTTTTAATACGGTGGAATTAACTGATTTGAGTGAGGCGGGACAATTTATCACCATTGCGTTGATGCTGATTGGCGGTAGTCCTGGGTCTACCGCAGGAGGTCTAAAAACAACAACCATTGCTGTTTTGTTTACTACCGCAATTTCCACTTTTCGGCGTAGAGAAAATGCAAATATCTTTGGACGTCGCATCGATGATGATGTCGTAAAAAATGCAACGACAATTTCGCTTATGTATATCACGCTATGTTGTACCGGTGGCCTTATCATCAGTGTTTCCGAAGGACTTCCCATGATTACCTGCCTTTTTGAAACTGCCTCGGCTGTTGGCACAGTCGGTTTGTCCCTGGGGATTACTCCAGAACTGAATCTGCTCTCACGGGTTGTTTTGATTTTGCTGATGTTTTTTGGACGAGTCGGTGGCCTTACATTGATTTTTGCGGCCTTATCCGGTGTGCAAAAGAAAGTATCAAAACTGCCAAAGGAAAAAATAACAGTAGGATAAAGGAGACATTATGAAATCAATTCTTCTAATTGGTCTTGGGCGATTTGGAAAGCATATTGCCATGCACTTGAATCATTTGGGTCACCAAGTGATGGCGGTAGATACTTCAGAGGAACGTGTAGAGGATGTTTTGCCCATTGTTACCAACGCACAGATTGGAGACAGTACGAATGCCGATTTTTTGGAATCTCTCGGTGTTCGCAATTATGATGTATGTATTGTTGCCATCGGCAACAATTTTCAGAGTTCGTTGGAAACAACTTCTCTGCTTAGTGAATTAGGAGCGAGGTTTGTAGTTTCCAGAGCTGCAACCGACGTTCAGGAAAAATTTTTGTTACGTAATGGTGCAAATGAAGTAGTCTATCCAGAAAAACAGCTTGCAAAGTGGACTGCAATCCGTTACAGTGCGGACCACATTCTCGATTACATTGAACTGGATGAAAATCACGCCATGTTTGAGATTCCCGTTCCAAAAGATTGGGCGGATCATTCGATTGGAGAGCTTGATATTCGTAAAAAATTCAATATTAACATTATGGGAATCAAGAAAAGCGGCAAGCTGGAGTTATCTATTTCTTCAGACACAGTGCTGAAAGCAGGAGATACCATGTTGGTGTTGGGAAGTAACAGGAATTTGCAAAAGTGCTTTCGTATTTGATTAAAAAAATCACGGAAATTGGAGGTGAATCCATGCAGGATGTTATTTTACTTGTAAGTACATCAGCTATATTTATTTTTGGGTATTTTATGGTGAAAAAACTGGATGCTTTTCTGGAAAACAATTGGAATGAGCAGGAACATGCTCTGATTCATGGCGAAAACAGCTTGAAAATCGGTTTTTCCAACCCATTAATGGCAGACAGCCTCTCAGATGTTCTAGAGACTTACGGAAAACAGCATCCAGATGTCTTTATACATATTTTCAGCGGAGAAGATAGTGAACTGTGCAGAGAACTGGAAACACACAAATTGGACATAATTTTTTTACCAGAGAATACAGCTGTATCGGAAAAAATTCATTATAATGCACGGATAGTGATTCTTCGTTGCACCCCGGTTGTAATGAAATATGCCGGCTTGTCCATTGAGCCGATTGCCCAGAATCACATCACTCAAAAAGCACTATGGAGAAATTCTAAAAACACACCTGTTATTGATTCTTTTGTTGGATGCATGAATAGACTTGCCGTGAATCAGTCGCAGATGTAGGTTTTGACTTTGTGTGTTATAATATTAAAAAAAAGAAATCGCTCTTACTTGAGTGATAGACGAGGAGGAACAAAATGGAATTGCCAAGACAAGATCCGGATCAGCTTCTTCGTGCGATTTGCAGCGATACATACACTAGGAAAAGTGGAAAACTTAAAATCTTTTTTGGCTATGCCGCAGGTGTCGGAAAGACCTATGCCATGCTTCAGGCGGCTCATCAGGCTAAGGAGCGTGGCATCGATGTGGTTGCTGGATACATAGAACCCCATGCCCGACCCCAGACGATGGCACTTCTGGACGGCTTGGAGCAGCTTCCTGTGAAAAAAGTTGCTTACGAAGGAATGACCCTTCGTGAATTTGATATTGATGCTGCGCTCAAGCGAAATCCCCAGCTCATACTGGTGGATGAGTTTGCCCACACCAACATAGAAAGCAGTCGGCACACGAAGCGGTATCAGGATGTTCAGGAACTGCTAAATGCTGGAATTGATGTCTATACTACTGTAAATGTCCAACATATTGAGAGTCTTAACGATACAGTGGCCTCTATCACTGGAATTCTTGTGCGGGAGCGCATTCCTGATTCTGCCTTTGATCAGGCGGATCAGGTAGAACTGGTGGATATTGAACCTGCGGAGTTGCTGGAAAGACTGGCAAGTGGAAAGGTGTACCGGAAAGACCAGGCCAAACGGGCGGCAGTCAATTTCTTTACGCTTGAAAATCTGACTGCATTGAGGGAAATTGCTCTTCGCCGATGTGCTGACCGGGTAAATTTGTTGACAGAACGCGCCAGGATACAAAGCCGCGGCGATTACCATACGGATGAGCATATTCTGGTGTGCCTTTCTTCATCTCCATCCAACGCCAGAATTATCCGTACTGCCGCCAGAATGGCAAGAGCCTTCCGAGGGACATTTACCGCTCTTTATGTTGAAACATCTAATACAGCGGAGATGAGTGAAGAGGACAAAAAACGTTTGCAGGATAATAAACGGCTGGCCCAGCAGCTTGGTGCCACAATTGAGACAAGCTATGGTGATGACGTGCCTGTTCAAATTGCCGAATTTGCCCGTCTTTCCGGCATCTCAAAAATCGTAATTGGACGAAGTACCATTGCACGAAAGAATATTTTCAGCAAGCCCACCTTGACGGAACGCCTGATTTCCAGCGTACCTAATCTGGATATTCATGTGATACCGGATGCCAACACAGAAAATAGCTATCAGAAAAGAAAGAGAAAGGTGCAGGTAGATACGATACCCCTGCGTGATGTTCTGAAGAGTATAGTCGTATTGTTGGCAGCTACACTGATTGGCTGTGGCTTTGACGCTCTTGGGTTCACGGAGAGTAATATTGTCGCAGTCTACATATTAGGTGTACTTGTGACCGCCGTGATCACAACCAACCGACTGTGTGGAATTCTGACCTCGGTTGTCAGCGTGTTGGTTTTCAATTTCTTTTTTACAACTCCGAGACTGACATTCCATTTTGACGATCCGAACTATATTGTTACCTTTACCATTATGTTTATAGTAACACTGCTTTCCGAATCTCTCGCTACCCGGCTGAAAGAAAATGCGAAACAATCTGCCCATACAGCTTACCGTACAAAGATTCTCTTTGAAACCAACCAGCTTCTGCAAAAAGAGCAGGATGAGAATGCGGTAATCACCGCTACCGCAGGGCAACTCATGAAGCTGCTGAAAAAAGATATCGTCGTCTATCTGTCTGACGGTAAAGAACTTGACGTTCCCAACGTTTTTCGTACTGTTAATAGCACTCAAGAGGATTTAATTTCTGAGAATGAGAAAGCAGTCGCCGATTGGGTATTTCAAAACAATAAACACGCCGGTGCCACAACAGATACATTATCCAGTGCAAAGTGTCTATACCTTGCGATTCGAGTTAACCAGCATGTATATGGAGTGGCTGGTATTGCGGTGAACGGTATTCCGCTGGATTCTTTTGAAAACAGTGTACTCCTCTCTATTCTTGGAGAGTGCGCTTTGGCACTTGAAAACATCAAAAACGCCAAAGAGAAGGAGGAAGCGGCTGTCTTAGCGCAAAATGAACAGCTTCGTGCTAATCTGCTGCGGGCAATCTCTCATGATCTTCGAACTCCTTTGACAGCGATTTCCGGCAGCGCAGGCAATTTGCTCGCAAATTATAAAAAGATGGACGATGAACTGCGGGAGCAGACCTTTACTGATATTTATGACGATTCCATGTGGCTGATTAATCTCGTTGAAAACCTGTTGGCAGTTACGCGAATTGAAGGAGGACAGGTTAATCTGACTCGGAGTATAGAACTCATGGATGAGGTTGTTTCTGAAGCGCTGAAGCACATCAACAGAAAGAGTAAAGAACACACCATTCGTGTGAGCAGCGGCAAAGACTTTATCCTTGCACACATTGATGCGAAGCTGATCGTTCAGGTGATTATCAATCTGGTGGACAACGCCATCAAATATACCCCTGTCGGTTCGGTAATTGAAATACACACTGAGCAGAAGAATAAATGGGTTATCGTTTCAGTTGCCGATAATGGGCCTGGGATTCCAGATGAGCAGAAGCCTCGTGTTTTCGATATGTTTTATAGCGGAGCCAATAAAGTGGTCGACAGTCGCAGAAGCCTTGGATTGGGGTTGTCCCTCTGCAAGTCGATTGTGACCGCTCACGGCGGCACAATCTTTGTATCAGACAATCTGCCAAATGGCACTGTGTTTACATTTACATTACCCGCCGGGGAGGTAGAAATTCATGAATAAACCTTTGATATTAGTGGTTGAGGATGACCCGTCTGTGCGAAATCTCATTACAATCACTTTAAAAACAAATGATTATCGTTATCTGGCAGCACCTAGTGGTTCAGCAGCAATTATGGAGGCCACATCGCACAATCCTGAAATCATATTACTGGATTTGGGCTTGCCAGATATGGATGGCGTTCAAGTAATTCAAACTATTCGCTCTTGGTCCAATGTTCCGATTATTGTAATCAGCGCTCGAAGCGAGGATAACGATAAAATCAAGGCGCTAGATGCAGGAGCGGACGATTATTTGACAAAGCCCTTTTCTGTAGAAGAGTTGATGGCACGACTTCGGGTGACGCAGCGAAGGCTCTCTCTGATGACGGCAGAGATGTTCACTGCCAGTTCTGTATTTGTTAATGGTAAGTTGAAAGTGGATTATGCCGGGGGATGCGCTTATCTGGATGAAAACGAACTTCATCTAACACCCATTGAATATAAGTTGCTATGCTTGCTGTCCAAGAATGTTGGCAAAGTACTGACCCATACCTTTATAACGCAAAATATCTGGGGACACAGTTGGGATAACGACGTAGCTTCGTTGCGGGTATTTATGGCAACATTGCGAAAAAAACTGGAGCCAACAGAGGAGTCTCCACAATATATTCAAACACATATTGGTGTGGGATACCGTATGATGAAAGTAGAATGAAGCCATGGTGACAGGTATGGTGGCTTTCAAAGTGTACCCAATAAAAGAGCCGGTGTTTGTACCGAGTGCATTTTCTTACTTTCCAAATAAATCGCTGTGCGTTCCTGTTCGGGATAATGTCAAGACGAGCAAATCATTCTCAATCCGATAGACCAATAGCCAATCTGGTTGAATGTGGCATTCACGATGCCCGACCCAGTTTCAGGTTAAAGCGTGGTCTTTATTCTTTTCTGGAAGCTGTTCGCTGCTTGCCAGTTTGCGAATGATGTCGTCCAGAAGGTCAATATCAAGATGACGTTTCATCGCCAGCTTGTAGTCCTTCTTAAATTGATTTGTCCAAACAATGTCTAAATGTTTACTCATTCTTTCAACGCCCTCAATGCTTCCTCTACATCAGAGTAGCGTTTTACAGACGGATCACGGGCAATGCGTTCTGCTTCCAGCATTGCTGCCATCGTTTCCTTGTTCGGCTGCTCTATGCGAACATCAAAAGGAAAACCGCCGACACGGAGCGACTGGCGAAGAAACACATTGATAGCGGTAGTAAGGTTGATACCTAATTCACCATACATTGCTTCGCACTGTTTCTTAATGTCGCTGTCCATACGGACACTGAAATTAGTTGTGGTAGCCATGAATGTCAACTCCTTTCCTTGCTATTGCACTTATATTATATGTGATTTGCATTGCACAATCAATTTATTAGACGAAAAATTCACAAAAAAGTCAATAATTATTTTTTGGAAGGAACAGCCTATTGAATGTATTTGAAGCGGTCAAACAGAACCTGACCAGTACACAGTGCGTTGGGCTACAATTTTGCTACAGGAGCACGGGAAGCGCTTGCATTCGTGTATACGTTTGAAGGTGCTTGACAAATATACAGATTTTATTGTACAATCACCTCTAATAAAGGGGAGTAACCTGCGTTTTAAAATATACGTTTGCAGTGCCGTCAGTACGGTGGAGACATCCGGCACTGCAAGGAACTGGTGAGACTTTTATTGCATGTTTTGTCATGCAATAAAGGTTTCTTTTTTTATCAGAAGGAGGAAAAATAATGGATCTAAGTAAAATGTCTATTAAAAAAATCCGGGAGCTCATTGTGTTTACGGCACTTCTTGTGGTCGCCTTGTGGAAGTTTGATGTGGTACTTGGTGTGCTAAAAACAATATGGGATATTATATTTCCGTTTGTGCTTGGTGGAGCAATCGCATTTCTTACCAATGTACCAATGAGCTTTTTGGAAAAGAAAATTTTTGAAAATGTAAAAAAGAAAAATAAGATAGTTAGAAAATTGAAAAGACCGATAAGCTTGATTCTTACTATTGTATTAGTAGTTGGTGTGATCGCATTGGTGATGTTCGGTGTGATTCCGCAGCTTACACGGACAATGGGAACGTTGGTGACGAGCATTAATGATTTTATTCCGCAGATGCAAAGTTGGATTGGAGAATTTTTCCATAATAATCAGGAAATTATGAATCTGGTAGATCAAATAGAGTTTGATCCAGATCAGGCGATTAAGTGGGGAATAAGCCTTCTCGGAAACGGTGCGGGAAATATGATGAATACGACAATGTCAGCAGTGGGTTCCATAGTCAGTGGGGTAGCGACCTTTTTCATTGCGTTCTCTTTTGCTTGCTATATTCTTTTTCAGAAAGAAAAGCTGCATATACAGATCAGAAAAGTATTTTTTGCTTTTCTTCCAAGACAAAAAGCAGACACTTTTCTTAAAGTATGTTCTCTAACTTATCGGACATTTGCAAACTTTCTTGCAGGCCAGTGTCTAGAAGCTGTGATTCTAGGAAGTATGTTTGTTGTTACGTTAAGTATTTTGAAGATGCCATATGCACTTTTGATTGGAATTTTAATTGCGTTTACGGCATTAATTCCTATTTTTGGAGCTTTCATCGGATGTGCAGTAGGAAGCTTTTTAATTTTCATGGTAAACCCACAACAAGCAATTTTATTCGTAATAGTATTTCTTGTGCTGCAGCAGATTGAGGGAAATCTGATATATCCTCATGTTGTTGGTGAATCTGTAGGTCTTCCTTCAATATGGGTTCTGGCGGCAGTTACGATTGGTGGAAATCTTATGGGAATAGTTGGAATGCTTGTTTTTATTCCGCTGTTGTCAGTGCTCTACACTATTTTTCGGGAATTTGTATATCTGCGTCTGAAAAAACAAAATATCAAGCAGGTGACAAAGACAGAAATAGAGGAATATACAAAAGAGGAAGATGAAGATATAGAAGAAACAGAAAAAAGCAAACTGTAATATACCTTTTCTTTACACAGGCAGACATCCTAAACAAACAAGACTGTGCACTAATGATTAGTTTATTATAGTTTGAAACTATGATTAGCAGTGAATTAAGGTATTATACAAATGATAAAAAATCCTGTATGATAGCAGCGTTAAGAACAATAATAGAGTTTTATTATAAAATACAGGAGGATTGCCATGAATACACCATTTCGCTATGATTTTGTAGGAAGCTTTTTGCGTCCGCTTTCTTTAAAAGAAGCAAGAAAACAGTTTGAGGCTGGAACCATCTCAAAGCAAGAGCTGGTAAAAGTTGAGGATGCCTGCATTGAAGATTTGATTGCAAAACAAAAAACAGCAGGTTACCATGTAATCACAGATGGGGAATTTCGCCGCGCAACATGGCATTTAGATTTCTTTTGGGAGTTCAACGGAGTTGGTCACACCAAGACAAAAACAGGATTGCCATTTCATGGTGAGGCAGCTATGATAGATGATACATACCTGACAGGAAAGATTTCCTACAATAACAATCATTCGTTTCTGCGTCATTTTGAATTTGTGAAGCAATTTGAGGATGAAAATACAGTTGCAAAGTTGACTATTCCGGCACCAGCACAGTTTTTGGAGCAGATGATCATGCCATTTGCATGGGAAAATACTTCAAAGTATTATGACACACAAAAACAGGTAGCAGAAGATATTGTAAAAGGATATCGTGCATTTATCAAAGACATTTACGCAGCGGGATGTAGAAATCTTCAGCTTGACGACTGTTCTTGGGGAATGGTTGTTGATTCAAGTGCACCAGTACTTTTTGGAACAACAAAGGCAGGTCTTGAGAAAATTAAAGAACAGCTGCTTGATGTTAACAATAAGGCAATTGAGGGCGCTCCAAAGGATCTTGTGATTAATACACATGTATGTAGAGGAAATTTCCATTCTACATATGCAAGCAGCGGTGCATATGATAGTGTAGCAGAGACACTTTTCGCAAAGGAAAATGTAAATGCCTATTATCTAGAATTTGATGATGAACGTTCTGGTGGTTTTGAATGTTTACAGAAGGTATCAGGTGATAAAAAAGTAGTTTTGGGCTTGATTACAACAAAGTCACCAAAGCTTGAAGATAAACAGGAAGTAATTAACCGTATTCACGAGGCAGCAAAATATGTGCCGCTTGAGCGCCTGTATTTAAGTCCACAGTGTGGTTTTGCTTCTTGTGAAATTGGAAATAAGCTTACTGAAAAGCAGCAATGGGCAAAGCTTGCACTTGTAAAAGAAATTGCTCAAGAAGTTTGGGGCGAATAAAGAATTAAAGCCATCGGAGATGATTGATATGATCTGATATGCCCCCTGTCAAGTAGACAAGTTAAATATCTAAAATGAGGTGCTGAAGAACGACCGTACAAAATGTGCGGTCGTTCTTCACTATAAAATCTTATATAATCCGTTATCGCAAATCTCAATGACTCTTCATTGGTTATTTCATACATCTGATACATTTCTGTATTTATAATTCCCCAAAAACCTTCTGTGGGGCCATTATCTATACAGCGACCAACTCGTGACATTGATTGTTCCATCTCGTGTTCCTTGAGTTTCTTTTGAAATACTTTGCTGGTGTATTGGAATCCTCTGTCACTGTGAAAGAGTGGTTTCGCCTCCGGATTGGTAGCAAGCGCTTTATCAAAGGTTTTAAATACAAGTTTGTTGTCGTTTCGGGGACTGATAACATATGCAACCGGATATCGGTCGTATAAATCAAGAATTACACTCAGATACAGTTTTTTGCTCTCGTCTAGAACCTTAAACTCAGTTACATCTGTAGCCCACTTTTCATTGGGAGCACATGCATAAAAATCTCTGCCCAGCTTATTTTCTGCTATAGACTCTGGTGCTGATGAAGTATATTTCTTCTTTTTCTTTCTGATTACAGAATGAATTCCCAGCTTCTTCATGATTCTATGTACTCGTTTCGGTTTATAATCAGTATGGTTGAAGTGATTAATCCAAGAGGTCATTCTTCTGTATCCCAAAATATGATTGAAACGCTCATCATACTCCTTTATAAATTCTGCTAGCTTCATATTTTCTGCTTCCTTTTTCGGTATCTCGCGGTGCAACCACTTATAGTAAGCAGCCCTTGATATTTCAAGCTGTTTGCACATCCAATTAATACTCCAGTTCTTTGTTTCATAGAAAAACTTTATTGCTATAAATTTTGAATCATAGCGAAGTTTCCCGAGCCTCACATCCTTTCGAGTTCTTGTACTTTTTTTAACAGTTCGTTTAACATATCCTTTTCTTGAAGTTGTCGTTTTAATCGGATATTTTCTCTCCGAAGGCGTTCTAATTCGTTGACTTCTTCATCTGTTTTGTGGCGTCCTCGCCTATCTGTTAATCCATCGTCCCCCTGTACATCATACTTCTTTACCCAGGAATAAACTTGACTGTATGAGACATTATAAATGCTTGCAGTTCCTTTATAGTCACGGTTGTGATTAATACAGTAATCTACGATTTCCTTACGTTCTTCAATGGTTGTTTTTCTTCGTGCGTCTGCCATATAGACCTCCCTTTTCGGAATATAATCCTTAAGTTCTCTATTAGCATTATACAACGAAATCCATTCCCGTAACATATGTGAACTTGATATTTGATACTGTGAAACAACGTCAAGTACAGAAGATTCTCCTTTTAATACAGCTTCAACACATTGGATTTTGAAATCTTTCGTATATTGCTTATTCTCATTTGTATTAATAAATGCATTTATACCATGAGTTTTATAAACATTTATCCAATCTCTAATTGTGGATTCTGGTATATTATATTTTTTAGATAAATCTTTTCTGGAACAGTTGCCATTCAAATACTCCTGCGCAATCTTAGCCCTAAACTCAGGTGTATATGATGATTTAGACATAAAAAACCTCCTAAGTAGATTTTTGTTATTTGCCTTGTCTACTTAAGAGGTATCATATCAATCTTTGGTGGTTTTTTCTTTGCAATAAAACCTTGTTTTTCGAGTGATAGACGTGATATACTTGTATAATAAAATCAAAGGGAGTAACAGCAATGGAAAAATACAGTACTGCCAAAAAAAGAATAATAAAATATAGCTGTGTTGTTGGACTAATTTCTTTTATGCTTCTGTTTCTTGTTGGATGCATGATCCTTGGCTATATGGAAAAAGAAGAAAAATCAGGAGCAGCCTATATGGCACAAAGTACTGTAAGGCGAATTAAAGCGCAGTTAGAGCAATATGTAGTTAGTTCAGATTTAGTGGAAAATATTATTCAAACAGGATATCAACTGGATGAAGAAACTTTCTCAAATCTAGCAAGTGTTATTCCGAATGAAAATGGTATAATAAAAGCATTTGAGCTAGCACCAGATGGGATCATTACAGATGTTTATCCTAAACAGGGCAATGAGAAAGCATTTGGGATTGATGTGCTTACCGAGCATGAGCGAAGTTTTGATGCCAATTTGGCTAAAGAAACAAAAGAATATACACTTGGAGGTCCCTATGAATTGAAACAGGGTGGAATGGGTGCATTGCTTTTAAATCCAGTTTATCAGTCAGATGAGGGCGAAGATGGTACATTTTGGGGCTTTGTGATTACAGTAATAGATTGGGATCGTTTTATAAGTGAATTAAAGCTTGAGAAGTTGAGTGAAGCTTCATTTTATTATAAAATCTGGACAAAAGACAAAAGTACAGGTGAACATATTGTGTTGGCGCAAAACAAAGAAAAGCTTTCAAAAGATTGTCTGACATTAGAGTGCAGTATTCCAAATGAAGTATGGTACTTTGATATAGAGCCGTCTGCCGGATGGATAACAATATCTTATTGGTTTTCAATTATCCTCACAATATTGGTTTTGTCTATGTTAATTGCTGCTATTTTTTATCAGGTTATTAGTAAAAACAATCAAGAGAAGCAGTATGCAGAGCAGCTGCAGCGATCAGCGGAACTGGCAAAAAATGCAAATGAAGCTAAGACGAGATTTTTATTTAATATGAGTCATGATATTCGCACACCGATGAATGCAATAATTGGATTTTCAGGTCTTTTGGAGAAAAATCTTCAAAATGAAGAGAAGGCTAAAGAATATCTGAAAAAAATTCAATCTTCTAGTGCGCTTATGATGACGATTATAAATCAGGTTTTGGAGATGGCGCGCATTGAAAGCGGAACGGCCACGTTAAGGCTAAAGGCAGAAGATTTAAGTGCCATTTTTCACGATGTTAGCAGCGTATTTGAATCAGATATAAGAAAAAAGAATCTTCAGTATTTAATCGATACTGATATCTGCCATAAGTATGCCATCTGTGATAAAACAAAGCTTCAGGAAATTTATTTGAATATCGTAAGTAATGCAGTCAAATATACGCCGAATGGAAAGTCAATTCATGTGACAATCAAAGAGGTTGCATCAGATGATAAAATGGCACAATATTGTTTTATTTGCGAAGATACAGGAATAGGAATGAGTGAAGAATATCTTCCTCATATATTTGAAGAATTTTCCAGAGAGCATACATCAACGGAGAATAAAGTTGTAGGTACAGGCCTTGGTCTTCCGATTGTGAAATCACTTATTGAATTGATGGGCGGAAACATTAAGGCAGAGAGCAGTCAAGAAGTGGGTACAAAGTTTACGGTAACACTTTCGTTAGAAATAGCATCGAAGGAAGATGTATATAAAGAACAAGAAAAACAGCCTAATATGGCTGTTTTCAGAGGCAAGAGGATTTTGCTTGCAGAGGACAATGAGCTGAATGCTGAAATTGCAATAGAGCTATTGCAGGAAGAAGGCTTTTTCGTGGAGCTTGCCACTGATGGTCAGGAATGCTTTGATATGCTTGATCAGGCAGAAGAAGGCTATTACGATCTGATTCTTATGGATATTCAGATGCCTAATGTAAATGGCTATGAAGCAACTGTAAAAATAAGGCAGATGGAAAATGATAAGAAAGCTCAAATTCCAATTATTGCGATGACGGCAAATGTATTTGCAGAAGATCGCAAACTTGCATTGGATTTGGGAATGAATGGACATATATCAAAGCCGATAGATATGAAAAAGGTAAGAAAAGTCCTGCATAATATTTTGAATGCAGAATAAGTGAAGCGACAAGAAGAATACGAGAATTGGTAGGTGGGAGAACAGGGGAAATGGAGCATCGAGTTTGTTTGAACAAAATGATAGTTGTTTTTATGACTGTTGTTAAATATTTGTCCTTTGTCATTTTTATAGTCTCCTGAACTTTGCTTGAATTATTTCTGTATACCCTGGATTTTTCTGTATTCTCTGGGTGACATTTTGACTATAGACTGAAAAGCGCTTGAAAACTTTCCCTGGGTTTGGTAGCCTACCTGGGAAGCAATATCCGCAATAGTGGCATTTGTTTCCCGCAATAATTTCATAGCCTGACGCACCCGAAATTCCTTCATATAGGTGGCGATAGGCTGGCCGTAGACTGCCTTGAATATCTCCTTTAGAGTAGAGGTATTTATCAAATACTGTTTGGAAAGTTCTGCAATCGTAAATCGTTGATCTAAGTGCTCTGTCAATTGTTGATGAATTTCTTTTATCAATTCGGTTTGCTGGGAGAAGTATTGAGTCAGTTCTTTATGCTCCAATTTCATGTTGCTCAAATAAATCAAAATTTCCAGCACCTTCAATTTCAAGAGGGAAATTCGAACGGACACAGGAGCAGAAAAGAGTGGGGCAAAAATATGCTCTAAATCGGAACAGGACGGGATTGCGGATGGCTTTCCGGAGCAAAATCGATCCCGTAACAGGTTTGCCTCTACACCGGCATTCTTTAAAACTTCCGGGCAAATGGAAGAGAGCTGTTTTAGATCCACGGAAATGGAAATCCCCTCTGAATATCCTAGGGGAAACATCATGGCGGAATTCGCGCAGCAGGCCATACTGTGCGCAGTCACATCACCTGCACCTAAATAGACGGCAGTACCGCCTTGCATATTCCAACCCACGCGACCACTGCGACAATAGTAAATTTCTAAAACAGAATCCGAAGCATCATGCTGAAACTTGACCTCTGAAGCAAGAAAAACATTGAAAGATACCTCTATTCCGGGAAAAGTTTCATATGCCTCCATACACCCTTTTCCAGCGGTAACCGTTCGAAACTGTTTTCCAAAGAGTGTGCTACCCGTCCCACCAGCCCGGCAATGCTTCAAGGCGAGAGTGTCGTTTGGAATTTTTTGGAGTTTTTGAGCGATAACTTTGGATTCTTCTTTTTTCATGGCATTCCTTTCTGTGTTTCTATTTGCGCCGGACAGGCGATTTTTACAAGCCACTCAATCATGTGATGGAAATTTAGGGTCTGATCATATCTACCATGGCCGAAAGACTGATAGCACATTCCTCACAGTGGCAAAGCAACCAAAAAATGCGAATACGGCTGCCATCCCCCAGTTGCTTGAAAATATCAGCTACGGTTTGAAAGTTTTCTACGCTGGGCATATGTTCCAGTTCCTGCTCGATAGTTTGTCCGTGGTCGTGGAGTAAGTGGTTCTGAATCATTTAGCACTCCTCCTTGAAGTCTATCTTACCATAGGCCGGAGGGAAAAGAAACTTTACTTCTGAGATGTTTTTGGTTCAGGACCAGCGTCATGGGTGTAATCCAAGATACGGATACCATCGCCTACCTCTTTTTGCACCAGCTCCCGTATACGCTTAGCAAAAGGACAGGTAATCCTCTGTCTGCATACAACGAATAATGCCAAGTTTCATATTAGTTTCCTCCTTAATTTATTTAGGGCCGACCATTTAGATTTGGCTGGCCCATTGTCTATTATTATGTAGTTAGCTTTTCCAACAGTTGGTTGAAATCTTCCATGCCAAGGGCGTACAGATCTCGTTCTGATTGTTCATTCATGTGTGAATCCCTTCTAATTTCATGTGATATTGTTCCAGCACATCTTTCAGCGTAATCTCTTGCATCCGTTTTTCCGCTGTATTCTGGATGTCAAGGTAAAAATCACGCAGTGTCAGTTGAATGTTCACGCCCACGCCACAAGCGGGGTTGGTGTGGATGTCCTGATGGAGCAGTGGCTTGTTGCCCTCTACTGCCCGATAGGCATCCAGCAGAGTAATTTTCTCCGGCTCACGAGCCAGAGTGGGTCGGGGATGTCCCTTCACGCTGACCAGCAGCCCTCCCTTCCGCAAGGCGGACATGAGCTGGCGCACATAGGCAGGATTCGTCTGAATGCTCTCTGCCAGCTTGTTACTGGTCAGGTCGCAGTCTGGGTACAAAGCGATAAAAGCTAGAATATGAACAGCATCGCTAAGGCGGGTGGGATATTTCATGATCTGATCTCCTTTTTTGTCTGATGTTATTTTTATTATAACAGCATATTGACAGCAACGCAAGAGGATGTTAAAATGATTTGAAGTAAGAATAAAAATAACATCCACTTGAAAGGAATGGTGACAATGAACTTCTATGATGATTTGGTCATGCAGACCCAGATGAATTATTCTAAGTACTATAATATCTATGCTTCCGGCAGTACGCCTTATCAGCTGACTGACAAAAAGCCGCTGCCGTATAGCGAACAGATCAATCGGTTGATACAGGAGGTAAAGGAAGCTGACTGTGTGGTAGTGGGCGGAGCCTCCGGCCTGTCTGCTGCCGGTGGCGGAGATTTTTATTACGAGGACAACGACTCCTACCGGAAATACTTCCGGCCTTTTGCTGAGAAGTACCAATTCAAAGGTGCTTTTGCAGGGATGATGCACCAATGGGAGACCCGAGAAGAGTATTGGGGGTATCTTGCTACCTTCCTTCACACCACCCAGACCGCACCTGTACGTCATCCCTATCTGGATTTAGACGCTTTGCTGAAAGGTAAGGACTTTTTCATCCTCACCACCAACCAGGATACCCAGTTTGTCAAACTCTACCCGGAGGAGAAGGTGGCGGAAATCCAGGGAGATCACCGGTTCTTCCAGTGTGCCGCTAGCTGTACCGATGACACCTGGGATGCGGTAAAGCCAGTGGCTGATATGGTGGCCGCTATGGGAGATGGCACGAAGATTCCAACGGATCTTATTCCCAGGTGCCCCCACTGCGGTGGTGAGGCGTTTCCTTGGGTGCGAGGATATGGGAATTTCCTTCAAGGAAAGAAATACGAAGAACAGTACGAAAAAATTTCTCGCTATGTACTGGAACACAAAGACAGTAAGATTCTATTCCTGGAGCTGGGCGTTGGCCGAATGACTCCAATGTTCATCCAGGAGCCTTTCTGGAACCTGACCCTCAGATTTCCCCATGCTCGATATATTGCTATCAACAACAAATATGACTTCCTGCCCAAGCAGTTGGAGGACAAGGGTATGACTATTGTGGCCGACATTGCTCAAGTGCTACGTGATGCACGTGACACCATGGAAAGTGGAGATAACGATCAATGAGAGATGGAAACCAAGCAAAGCTTCGGGAACTTGCCGAGCGTATTGATCAAGCAGATGCCGTTGTGATCGGAGGCGGCTCCGGCCTGTCAAGCGCGGCTGGATACGACCACTACCATTGGTCCCCGGCACTTTCGGAGGCATTGGCTCCCTTTCGCGAACAGTATGGATTCACCTCCCCGCTGGCTGGATTCTACCATTGCTTTTCTAGCTATGGGGAACAGTGGGGGTATTACAGCCAATATATACGCTTTATGTGGGAAGCCCCTACTGGGAAGCCCTATCTAGACCTGCAAGCGCTTGTTGCAGATAAATCTGTCTTTGTGCTGACCACTAATGTGGATCAGCAGTTTTTTCGGGTATTTCCCAAGAAACAAATTTGCGCCTTCCAGGGAGACTTTAGCTACTGCCAATGCAGCCAGCCATGCCTGGATGATATTTGGGAAAACAGCGAACTAGTGAAGAAACTGACGGGTTACTTGGTAGGCGTTCGCCTGCCGGAGGAGGCTGTTCCTCGTTGCCTGGATTGCGGGCGGGTGCTGGTGCCCTGGGTACGAGACGATACCTTCCTGGAGGGAACCTTATGGCAGGATAACCTGCACCGCTACTATAGATTCCTGCGACGCTGGATAATGGATCAGACCGACAAAAAAGTCCTGCTGTTGGAACTTGGCGTGGGTGAGATGACGCCCAGTATCATCAAACTACCATTCTGGGAACTTACTGCCAAAAACGAAAATGTCTTTTATGCATGTCTTAATCGAGAGGCATCTCATAGGCCAGAGCATCTGCGGGGACGCAGCCTGTATTTGCAAGGAGATTTGGCGGAAACTCTAGCTGCCCTCCGGCAGGAGCGATCCATCGCAGCAAACATAAAATAGAAAGGGGCGAACGAATATGATTGATTGGAACTCTATTGCGAAAAAATTCAAAGAAGCGGATGCTATCTTGATCGGGGCCAGTAACGGACTGTCCATCACCGAAGGACTGCATTTGTTTGCGGACAATGCAGCCTTTGAAAGACTGTTTGGGGACTTTAAACGGAAGTATGGTCTTGGGTGCATTTTGCAGGGCATGATGGCTGGATGGCCCAGCGAGGAGGAAAAATGGGCCTTCTGGACCCGGCTCATCCATCATTACTGTGGGCAGTACCAGCCTACGCCGGTGATGAACGATTTGAAGGCCATTGTGGGAGAGAAAGATTACTTTGTCGTCACATCAAACGGAGAAGGTCACTTTGAACTGTGTGGCTTCGATCCGACGAAAATTTATGAGATTGAGGGCAATTGGTTTACGATGCAGTGTGCCCGCCCCTGCCACGACACCCTCTATTCAAGTTTAGAGGTGGCCGAAAAATTATCGGCTGCCGAACAGGGCGGCCATGTACCTACAGAGTTGGTGCCGCGCTGTCCCAAGTGCGGAGGTCCCATGGACATCCACATGGGCGCGGGTCAGAGAATGATTCCAGATACCGCAGCCCAGGCACGGTTCCAAAACTTTCTGAAAACCTACCACGGGAAGAAACTGGTGGTTTTGGAGCTGGGCATTGGCTGGCACAATCAGTTAATCAAGGCCCCGATGATGCGCCTGGTGGCCAGCGAGCCAAACGCCACTTATGTGACCATCAATCTGGGTGAGATCTACATTGCGGACAATATCAAAGAGAAGTCCTTCGGACTGGACGGGCGACTGGATGAGTTGTTGCCTGCTCTCCGGGAGGCGTGCGAGGCATGACGATTTCGGAGCAGGTTCAAAATGACTATACGGTTGCTTGGCAGGTGATTGGCCCCATGGCGCGTCAGTTATCCTTGGGGGAATTATTTGCTTTGTGTCTTACCTCTCCTTCAATCCGCCTATGGTGGGCTTCGCCACTGGCAAACAGTCTCACACCGGTAAGCAGGTACGGGAGACCATATCCTGCACATCTGCCAGGTAGATAAGTTCCTGGGCGATGAGGACAAGAAGGGCCTGTATGCCTGGAACAGCTTCGGGAAAGTTACACCTGCGGTAGAAGGCTAAATCTTAAAATGGTAAGGAGGCGTCAGCGGTGGCTGTTTATATTAAAGACTGTATTAAGAACATGAATCTGGTGATCGGCTGTACTATTGGTTGCAGCTACTGCTACGCCAGAAATAATGTCCGCCGGTTTCACATGATCGACGACTTTGAAAAGCCAGAGTTTTTTCCAAATAAGCTGCGGCTGATGGAGAAAAAGCGCCAACAGAATTTTCTGCTCATCGGCATGAGCGATTTTTCCCACTGGAAGACAGAGTGGCGGGAACAGATATTTGCCAAAATGACTGAAAATCCGCAGCACCAATATCTGTTTTTGACCAAGCGACCGGAGGATATTGTGTTTTCCACTACCCTGGAGAATGCTTGGTTTGGTGTAACTGTTACCTCCAGCAAAGAGAAAAACCGTATCCGGACTTTGCGGGAGCATATCCATGGCGGACACTATCATGTGACCTTTGAACCTATGTTTGATGAGGTTGGCATGGTAGACCTTACCGGAATTGAGTGGATCGTCATTGGGACTGAGACCGGACATAGGAAGGGCAAAGGCGTATCGAAACCGGAATGGGTGTGGAACCTGACACATCAGGCCCATGCGCTTGGCATCCCTGTATTTATGAAGGAAGATCTGCTTCCTATCATGGGAGAGACACAGATGATACAAGAATTTCCCCCGGCTTTTTGCCGGGTATTGGAGGAACAGAAGACATGTCGAAAGTAAAAGAGAGTAGCATTCTGATTAAGGATGTAGAAACCAAAAATATTATGACAAAATCCGCCCTGCCGGTGGGAGGCTATTCCGTCAATCCTTATGTGGGCTGTACCCATGGCTGCAAATACTGCTATGCCTCGTTTATGAAGCGATTTACCGGGCACACCGAACCGTGGGGTACATTCCTGGATGTGAAACATTGGCCAGCAATCAAAAATCCGCAAAAGTACAAAGGGCAGCGCGTAGTCATCGGTTCTGTGACCGATGGCTATCTGCCCCAGGAGGCTCAGTTTCAGAACACCCGAAAGCTTCTTGAACAGCTCCAGGGCAGTGAGGCAGAAATTCTCATCTGTACCAAGTCAGACTTGGTAATCCGTGACATAGACCTTCTGAAAAAATTGGGAAAGGTCACGATCTCTTGGTCGATCAATACATTGGATGAAGGCTTTAAAAATGATATGGACGATGCCGTCAGCATCAAGCGACGGCTGGATGCCATGAAGCAGATCTATGATGCGGGCATTCGCACCGTCTGCTTTATTGCCCCTGTCTTTCCGGGTATCACGGATTTTGAGGCTATCTTCCATCGGGTCAGAAATCAATGCGACCTGATATGGTTAGAAAATCTAAACCTGCGAGGCGGATTCAAAAAAGACATCATGGACTATATTTGTAAAAAATATCCTGACTTGGTTCCGCTGTACGACGCTATCTACAACAAGAGAGACAGAAGCTACTTCCGTGGTTTGGAGGATCAAGCGGAACGGCTGGCGAAAGAAAACAGCTGTCCCTTCGTGGACAACGAGCTGCCCTACGGCCGGGCAGAGCCTGGGCACCCGGTCATTGTGAATTACTTTTACCATGAGGAAGTGCGTGGCTCGGAAAACAGCGGGCGACGCAACACCAAAAAATAATTTGTGAAATAAATGGGTTCTGACATGGAGCTGTGCTTCAATGTCAGGACCTTTTTTAGCACTGTTTACCTATTTAGAAGTTTTCTTATCCTTCCTGAAAGGATTTGTACTCCGTCCATTGCTTTTCGATTTTCCCCACTCTACAATGCAGACGGAACGATTAAATAATTGTTTTCGAAAAGGGAAAGTGTTCTGGTTGCCCTTATCAAGGTACTGGAATGTGCCGATAAAAGATGCATTTTGCCCAAACAGAAGAACCCTTTTCCCAAATGGCAGGATGTGCTTTCAAAGCGTTGACAAAGTCAGTTTAACTAAGTATGATGAGGATACAATTAAACAACAATTTAATTGTTATGACAACAGGAACAAATTAAGAGAGGAGTTTTCAAAATGAAAAAAACTTATAAGATCGAAGTAGACTGCGCTAATTGCGCCAACCTGATGGAGAACGCAGCCCGCAAGACCAGCGGCGTACAGAGCGCTACTGTGAACTTCATGACCCAGAAGATGATTGTGGAATTCGCTGAAGGTCAGGAGTCGGCCAGCGTGATGGATGCTGTGCAGAAGGCTTGCAAGAAGGTGGAGCCTGACTGCGAGATCTTTCTGTAAGGCTCCATTCCACACAGGTGCCCCAGACGCTACGGGCGGAAGGGGCATTTTTTAACAAATAAATAAGCAAATTATAGAAAGGAACAAGTGGTATGCAAGAAATGATTGAAAGCAGCTTGCTGATTGTGGTAGCCATATTATCAATTATTCTTCTATTGATTGGCCAGCGGCCCAACAGCGGCATGACAAAGAAACAGAAAATCATGTTGGGAAGAATCCTGACTGCCACGGTATTACTGTTGGTGTTACAAACTTTGGGTTCCACCATTTTTGACCAGCTTGGGGCAGCCGGGCGCTGGGTACGATTGGCGCTGTATTTGGTAGACTATCTCATTATTGGTTATGATATTCTGAGAAAAGCGTATAAAGGTATCCGCAATGGCCAGGTCTTTGACGAGAACTTCTTGATGGCGGTTGCCACCATTGGTGCTTTGGCTCTGGCTGTCTACGAAAACGGTGATTATCTGGAATCCATTGCAGTTATGCTGTTCTATCAGGTAGGCGAATGGTTCCAGTCCTATGCTGTTGGCAAATCTCGCCGCAACATAAGCGAACTCATGGACATCCGTCCAGACTACGCTAACATTGAACGGGATGGCAAGCTCGAACAAGTAGACCCAGACGAGGTGGGTATCGGCACCATCATCGTGGTACAGCCTGGCGAGAAAGTTCCCATTGACGGTACCGTGGTGCAGGGAGAATCCACTCTGAACACTGCCGCCCTCACCGGCGAAAGTTTGCCTCGTGAGGTCAAGACTGGCGATGAGATCATCTCTGGCTGCATTAACATGACCGGACTGCTTCATATACAGACTACCAAGGAATTTGGTGAGTCTACGGTCTCAAAAATCTTGGACTTGGTGGAAAATGCTTCCTCCCGAAAATCGAAGTCGGAGGATTTTATCTCCCGTTTTGCGAAAATTTATACCCCGGCTGTTTGCTATGCAGCGTTAGCGTTGGCTGTGCTTCCGCCGCTGGTGCGGATGTTTGCATTGGGTCTTCCAGCTGGCTGGGAAACCTGGGTATACCGGGCACTGACCTTCCTTGTTGCCAGCTGCCCATGCGCTCTGGTCATTTCCATTCCTCTGTCCTTCTTTGCAGGAATTGGCGGAGCCAGTAAGGCTGGTGTGCTGGTCAAAGGTTCCAACTATCTGGAGACCCTGTCACAGGCTAAGATTGTAGTTTTTGACAAGACCGGCACACTGACTCAGGGTGTATTTGAGGTGAATGCGATCCATCACAATGAGATGGATAAGCGTAAGTTGGTGGAATATGCTGCTCTGGCAGAAAGTGCCTCTAGCCACCCCATCAGCAAGAGTTTGCAGAAAGCCTACGGTATGGAAATCGACCGTAGCCGGGTGACTGACATTCAGGAACTCAGCGGCAACGGTGTCATCGCAACGGTGGACGGTCATCAGGTGGCAGCTGGTAACGACAAGCTCATGAATCGTCTTGGCGTTCAATCTATTCCGTGCCACAGCGTAGGCACCATCATTCACATGGCGGTTGACGGGAAATATGCCGGACACATTGTTATTTCCGATATCGTGAAGCCTCACTCCAAGGAAGCCATCCAGGCATTAAAGTCGGCTGGGGTTCGCAAGACTGTGATGCTCACCGGTGATGCCCAAAAGGTGGCTGACAGTGTAGCCTCCGCTCTTGGCTTGGATGAGGTCTACAGCGAACTGCTGCCTGCTGATAAGGTAGAGAAAGTAGAAGAGATGATTCAGATCAAATCGGAAAAGGAAAAGCTGACTTTCGTAGGAGATGGCATCAACGACGCCCCGGTACTCCGCCGGGCAGACATCGGTATCGCAATGGGTGCCATGGGTTCTGACGCCGCCATTGAGGCTGCTGATGTAATCCTAATGGATGATGACCCCATGCAGATTTCCAAGGCGATTAAGATCAGTCGTAAGTGTCTGGGAATTGTCTACCAGAACATCGTTTTTGCTATTGGTATTAAGCTGATCTGCCTCGTCTTGGTAGCCTTGGGGCTGGCAAGTATGTGGCTGGCGGTATTTGCAGATGTAGGCGTAATGATTATTGCCGTTCTCAATGCCATTCGAGCGCTATTTGTAAAGAATCTTTAAGGGTTTGGAAAATCGCAAGGAATGGAGGGATTCCGATTCATATGGAAGCAGGATGCATGGGATGAGACAGTGACAACCGGATATACCTGCTCAAGTTGCGGAGCAACAAAAAATAAAAATCAAGAAAAAGATAGTAAGATATAGAAGAAAAAGCACTTTGTGAAAGACGTGTATACGTTTGTGATTAGTAGTTGGTGTGATCGCATTGGTGATGTTCGGTGTGATTCTGCAGCTTACACGGACAATAGTGGGTTCCCTAGTCAGTGGAGTAGCGACCTTTTTCATTGCGTTCTCTTTTGCCTGCTATATTCTTTTTCAGAAAGAAAATTTTTAATCTTTATGGTAAACCCACAACAGGCAATTTTATTCGTAATAGTATTTCTTGTGCTGCAGCAGATTGAGGGAAATCTGATATATCCTCATGTTGTTGGTGAATCTGTAGGTCTTCCTTCAATATGGGTTTTGGCGGCAGTTACGATTGGTGGAAATCTTATGGGAATAGTTGGAATGCTTGTTTTCATTCCGCTGTTGTCAGTGTTATACACTATTTTTCGAGAATTTGTATATCTGCGCCTGAAAAAACAAAATATCAAGCAGGTGACAAAGACAGAAATAGAGGAATATACAGAAGAAGAAATACTTTACAAAACAAAATAAATGCGATATGATATGCCTAAATAGGGAGCTCAAATAGATGGGCTGAGAGTAGACTTGGTAGTCTTGACCTGAAACCTGATTTGGATAATGCCAACGTAGGGAAATACATGTCTTGCACAATAATGTTGTGTGTGTTTTGCTCTCTGTTTTTTTGTGAACTGGGGGCACCACTTTTCGCAGAACAGACTAGGCGCCGGATGATACTTGTATTGTATCATTCGGCGCTTTTTTTGTTTTTAATTTGCTAATAAAGGTGCCGAATATAAGAAAGGAGATAAGCCATATGGTAAGGATAAATGGAGAAGATAAGGCACTTGCAGGAATCAATCTCTTGGAATACTTAAAAGATGCTGGATACCAACTGGAAAAGATTGTGGTAGAACGAAATCTGGAAATCATTCCGCGAGATCAGTTAGAAAATGTGGTGATTCAGGAAAATGATTCCATTGAAGTACTGAGTTTTGTTGGTGGAGGCTGATATAATGACTGAAATGCAGAAAGAGATGCAGAAACTTATTTCAAAAGACGAATTGGATAAAGCTTTTGATGCAAGGTTTCCAAAAGAGATGCAGGTAAAGCTGCATAATGCAAAGGTTGCCATAGCAGGACTTGGCGGACTTGGCTCCAATATTGCAGTTATGCTTGCAAGAAGTGGGGTAGGTCAGCTTTTACTTGTAGATTATGATGTGGTAGATGTGACAAATCTGAATAGACAGATGTACTATATTCAGCATATTGGAAAACCAAAAGCTCAGGCACTGCCTGAAATATTATATCAGATTAATCCATATAGTAATTATCAGTCATGTTCTGTGAAAGTAACAGAGCGAAATGTACACGAGTTGTTTTCGCAATATCCAATTGTATGTGAAGCTTTTGACGCATCAGATCAGAAAGCAATGCTGGTAAGGGAAGTACTTACTCAGTGTCCCAATACTACAGTTGTATCGGGAAATGGAATGGCTGGATATGGAGATATCAATGAAATACAGACGAGCAGAAAAATGAGACACCTTTATGTGTGCGGAGATCAGCATACAGATGTAGGTGAGGGAATTGGTCTTATGGCTCCGAGAGTAGCAGCTTGCGCTGCACATGAAGCCAATAAAGTGATACAGCTTATTATGGAAGCATGAAATAAAAACTTAAAAATAAAAGTTTAATGAGGAGACAAACATGGAAGATAAACTGATATTAGGTGGAAAAGAATTCAAAAGTCGTTTTATTCTGGGATCAGGAAAATATAATTTGAATCTGATTAACGCAGCAGTAGAGCAGGGTGGTGCGGAAATCATAACACTTGCTCTTAGACGTGCAAATACCAAGGAAAGTGAAAATATTTTGGATTATATTCCAAAGGGTGTCACACTGCTTCCAAATACTTCTGGTGCACGAAATGCAGAGGAGGCAGTTCGTATTGCGAGACTGAGCCGTGCAATGGGCTGTGGTGATTTTGTAAAGATAGAGATAATGCGAGATGCCAAATATCTTTTCCCAGATAATCAGGAAACAATAAAAGCAACAGAAATTTTGGCAAAGGAAGGATTTGTAGTTCTGCCGTATATGAATCCTGATTTAAATGTTGCAAGAGATCTGCAAAACGCCGGAGCTGCTGCTGTAATGCCGCTGGCTGCTCCTATTGGAAGCAATAAAGGTCTGGCAACAAAAGCCATGATTCAGGTACTTATTGATGAGATCGATCTGCCAGTTATTGTGGATGCAGGAATTGGAAAACCATCTCAGGCTTGTGAAGCAATGGAAATGGGAGCAGCAGCAATTATGGCAAATACGGCAATTGCAACAGCAGGGAATATACCTAATATGGCAGAGGCTTTTAAGCTTGCAATTCAGGCTGGCAGAAAAGCATATCTTACTGGAATGGGAAGAGTTCTTGCAAGAGGTGGAAGCGCATCAGATCCGTTAACAGGATTTTTACGGTAGGAGGTTGTAGTCATGAATGAAGAAAATCAGGTATATTTTATTGACAGTGATCAACTGCCGCCTTCCGCATTGGAAAGAAAACATCGATTGGAGCAGGATCCCTCTTTTCGTGCTGACCATATGAAATACATGGATGGAATGCAGGTAATCGAATCAGACATTAAAGATAAAGTGTTAAAAGCCATGGGAGAGTATGATTACAATTCCTACACTGCAGCTGATATTGAGAGAGCACTTTCTCACGAGACATGTTCAATAGAAGACTTTAAAGCTTTTTTGTCACCTGCTGCAGCACCGTATCTGGAGCAGATGGCAAGAAAAGCAGAAGAGATAACAAAAAATCATTTTGGAAACACTGTTTATATTTTTACACCACTTTATATAGCCAATTATTGTCAGAATTACTGCATTTACTGTGGATTCAATTGTTATAACAATATTCGCAGAAAGAAATTAAATTTCCAAGAAATAGAGCATGAAATGCAGGTTATAGCCAAAACTGGAATGGAAGAGATACTGCTGCTTACAGGAGAAAGCCGGAAATATTCTGATGTGGAATATATTGGTGAGGCAGTAAAAATTGCTCGGAAATATTTCAAAAACATCGGAATTGAAATTTATCCGGTAAACGTAGATGAGTATAAGTATCTTCATGAATGCGGCGTAGATTATGTAACTGTTTTTCAGGAAACCTATAATGCAGATAAGTATGAGACACTGCATTTGCTCGGACATAAGCGTGTATGGCCGTATCGTTTTGATTCTCAGGAACGTGCATTGATGGGAGGCATGAGAGGCGCTGGATTTTCTGCCCTTCTGGGGCTTGATGATTTCAGGAAGGATGCACTGGCGACTGCGCTTCATGTTTATTATATAAACCGTAAATATCCGCATGCAGAGCTTTCTCTAAGCTGTCCAAGACTGCGTCCTATTGTAAATAATGATAAGATCAATCCCCGTGATGTAGGCGAAAAAGAACTCTGCCAGGTATTATGTGCATATCGTATGTTCCTTCCTTTTGTTGGAATTACAGTATCTAGTCGTGAAAGTGCTGATTTCAGAAATGGTATTGCAAAAATTTGTGCAACAAAAGTATCAGCAGGAGTATCAACAGGTATAGGTGATCATGAAGAAAAATATGAAGGAACAAAAGATGCAGATGTAGGAGACGAGCAGTTTGAAATTAACGATTCCCGCTCTTTTGAATCCATGTATCAGGACATGGAACAGGAAGGTCTGCAGCCTGTGTTGAATGATTACCTCTATGTGTAACAGCTACGAACATACTATTGTAATTACTAACCGTCATCTTGTGCAGGGGGACTTCCTGAAGCAACTTGAAAAAGTAACAAAGCTGCGTCCCCATGCATTGATTCTGAGAGAAAAAGATCTTACAGATGATGCTTATGAAAGTTTGGCAAAAAAAGTTTTTGATTTATGCAAGAGAGAAGATATAACTTTCTTTTTACATACTAAGATTGAAATTGCCCGAAAAATAGGATGTCAAAACATTCATCTGTCTATTCCTGTGCTAAAAGGATTATCAGAGACAGAAAAGAAAGCTTTAACAGAAGATTTTTGTGAAATCAGTATTTCATGCCACAGCATGGAAGATGTAGAAATTGCAATGGCAGGAGGTGCTACACAGATTATTCTGGGAACTATTTTTGAGACAGAGTGTAAAAAAGGTGTTCTAGGCAAGGGTGTGGAGTTTGTAAGAGAAATATGTCAAAAGTGTCCGCTTCCGGTATACGCTATAGGCGGAATGAATCTGCAAAGACTGCCTCTTGTCATAGACGCGGGAGCTGCAGGTTGCTGCATGATGTCTGGATTTATGCAAACAACGAAACCATTGCAGTAAAGTGCTTTCATAACATGACATGTCAACTGCAGTAAAATATCACAAAAAACAAACTCAGATTTTGTTACGGGTTACGCGTTTAACCTTTGAAAAAATTTCTGATGAAACAATAAAACGTGTTCAGCAAGAGCTTGAAAGATCGGGATACATACCGAATATGGCAGGTATTTTGCTTGCAAGAAATAATTCAAGAATTATTGGAGTAGTGGTCAATGACCATGAAAAGTATGAGGGCAGAGTTTTAGAAGATGGTTTTGTGATGTCATCATTAAATGCTCTTTCACGTGAGGTAAATGAAAAAGGATATTTCTTGATGATAAAAACGACAGCTGATATCAGTGAAATTCCGGTGTTTGCTTCCATGTGGAATATGGATGGACTGATTTTAATGGGATTTTGCGAAGCCGATTATAATGATTCAGCGCAGAAAACCCAGGCCGTTCGCAAGAACGTCCGAGGGATGAATGCGCCAATTACAAACAACGCAACCATCATTCCAACAGGGTTTTCTTCTGGAATTGTTGGTTTTTCTTGGCCTGATGTTCTTCAGAACGCTGTGATTCGATGTATTGCTTTAC
>NZ_JAJEQN010000036.1:0-34712 GCF_020687335.1 Anthropogastromicrobium aceti | reverse complement strand
TTCTTCGGTGCTATACTTGTTCATTTCTTCCTCCTAACATCTTTCGACATTAGGTCCAAAAATTGTCCGCACCCCATTTTTCTTGAATTGTTCTCGTACCTGGCAAGTGAACTCGTAAGCATATTATTTGGCATAGCCTTAAGCGTTTTATTTAGTATTGCCAGAAGATTTCTATTTCCGCTTTTAACTGCAAAGGCTGCTTTCTCAGAGTATAACAACGGCACACTGTAAAAACTTGGATCCCTGCTGTATTTTGATGCAAGAGTTACACTAGATATAAAGAAATCGGCCTCTCCAGACTTCACTGCTTCTGCCATCTCTTTGTCTGTATTATATTCTAAAATTTTCCAATGAGGATAATAATATTCAATATGTTCCATGAACGACAGACTGTCTTTTTGTATTGCAACACGTTTTTCATCATTTTCATTAAAATGAGGCTTATTCGTGACTGCTACCAAATTATATGTCCATGTTGTATTTGTACATGCGAAATGATATTTCTCCATCACATTTGGATGCTGATAGAAATGAAAAATCATATCAATCTCTCCAGCTTTTAGCGCTTCTATCTCTTCTTCATAGCTGTTATATCCCATAAGCGTAAATGTCAGTTCTTGTTTTCCAAGACATTCTACTGCATACTGAACATAATCAGTAATTGCACCAGTAAGTGTCCCACTTGACGGATCCATAACGCTCGCGCCAACATCATTGGCCAAAAATCCCATTCGAATTGCACCATGTTCTTCCAACCATGATTTTTCCTCAGATGAAAGAACAGGTGTATAATCCGATGAAAAATATTGCCTGTACAAATCTGACATATAAAATGGCCGTTCCTCCTCCAACTGGTGCATGACAAGATCAAGCTCTTTTTTTATCTCTGGATGATCCTTATTAATTGCAAAATAAATATTTGATTTGCCAATTCGTGTAATAATTGAGACATCTTTATCAGCCCAAAATGGTTCTTCCAACGAAATAAAACAGTCAATCTCTCCATTTTCCAGTTTTGCCAGTGTATCTTCTTTACTTTTTATATTTATGTGTATTGTTTTCAGTCCATTTTTTAACTCCCATTCATTCAACATCGCTTCTGGCTTTGCGCCTATAAGGACACCAATACGCTTTCCATTCAATGTCTTAAAATCAGCAGAAGAAATATCGTCGCTTAAAAAATCTGCATACAGATAATATTTCTCTATACCCATAGGTCCGTCTGAAAACAGCATCCTATCTGTGCGTTCCTCTGTATAGGCAATATCTCCTAAAATGTCTATTTCACCATTTTGGAGTTTTTCAATGCTATCATTCCAATTACAGGCTACATACTCAAATTTCCACCCGGTATAGCCTGCCAGCGTCTCTAGCAGCTCATAACTATACCCCTTTCGCATCCCATTTTCAGTTACATAATTAAATGTATCCCCAAGTGTGCCCACGCGAATTATTTTTTCTGGTGCCTCTTTTTCAGCTGCATTTACCGTTGTAAAAAAAGCTAGCAGCAAGGCTGCACATACAATCATATATTTGACTTCTTGGCATACAGTAACTACATATTTTTTCATAGTCATCTTTTTCATCAGTCTTTCCTCATGATCTAATACTTTTTTCGTTCTAAGTATACTCGGTCACATGGTGTTTTGTCAATTTCCTTCACATTAAAAAAGGGCACGACCCTAATCGAGTCATGCCCTGCTTTAAATACTATTCAGAACTTATTCGCAAAGTTTTGAAAATGCATCAGCAACAAACTGAACTTTTGTTCCGACAATTACCTGTACGGAAGTCTTTCCAGGTTTGATTACTCCTGCAACACCTGCAGCCTTGATTGCCTTATCATTTACTGCAGTCATATCTCTTACTTCAAGTCTAAGTCTTGTTACACAGTTATCGATGCTTACGATATTTTCCTTACCGCCGCAGCCTGCAAGAATCTTCTTTGCGATTTCTGTATAATTATCACTTGCTAACTGAACCTTCTTTTCTTCCTCAAGATCATCATCATCTTCTCTTCCTGGAGTCTTTAAATCAAACTTCTTGATTGCGAAGAGGAATACAAAATAGAATACAACGAATGCTGCGATTCCAAGCGGAATAATCAGCACTGTCTTCTGCGCTGCCGGAAGTGTAGATGAGAACAGAAGGTCTGTAGCACCTGCTGAGAAACTGAATCCTGCACGGAAGCCAAGCGCAACAGTAATAATTGTGAAGATACCATAAAGTAATGCATAAATTACATACAGACCAGGTGCAAGGAACATAAATCCAAATTCGAACGGCTCAGTAACGCCGCAGACAAATGAACAAACTGCTGCAGAAGCAACAAGTCCGATTGCGATCTTCTTCTTTGCCGGCTTTGCACACTGAATCATTGCAAGTGCTGCACCAGGAATACCGAACATCATACATGGGAAGAAGCCTGACATATACATTCCAAGGCTCCATGTTACATCTGCAGATGTCTCACCTGCCCAGAAGTGCTGCAAATCACCAAGACCAATAGTATCAAACCAGAATACGTTGTTTAATGCGTGATGTAATCCAGTTGGGATCAACAGACGGTTTAAGAATGCGTAGATACCAGCACCTACAATGCCCATACCTGCAACTGCATCGCCAAGTGCAACAAGTGCTCCGAACAGCAATGGCCATACAAATAATAAAACAGCAGATACAATAATAGAAACTAAACCAGCAATAATAGCAACACAACGCTTGCCGCTGAAGAATGCCAGCCAGTTCGGAAGCTTAGTGTTCTTGAACTTGTTGTAGCAAGAAGATCCGATAACACCAGAAAGGATTCCGATAAATGGATTTGCAATCTTATTGAATGCAAGTGTCTTAGTTGCATTGTCTGCAATTGACGGAATCAATGTGGTAACAACATCAGTAGAAAGAAGTGTTGTGATCATAAGCCAAGATGCCAGAGCGGCGATTCCGCCGGTTCCGTCATTCTTTTCTGACATACCGACACCAACACCGATTGCGAAAAGAATCGCCATGTTTTCAATAAGAGCTGATCCTGCCTTTACCAAGAAGAATCCGATCAAATTTTTTACGCCCTCGATGTCTCCTCCCTGCATCGTCGCCGGACATAAATAATAACCGATGCCCATGAGAATACCACAGATTGGCAGCACTGCTACTGGAAGCATTAATGCTTTACCTAGTTTTTGAAGAAATTTCATATATTTCTCCTCCTTTAAATTATACTTAATTGAATCACTCCAATCAGTTTCATGAGATTTTTAAAACTGCCTCGTCTAGTAAGACATCGCCTTCCTTTTGAAGACTGATCTTTTCATAATCATCCGTATTGCAGATTAAAACTGGTGTAATTGTATTTAATCCAGCCTCTTTAATCTTATCCAGATCTACGTCCATCAAAAGATCACCCTTCTTCACCTTGTCACCAGCTGCAACATGCGCGGTAAACGGTGCGCCCTTAAGTGTAACAGTATCCAATCCGATATGAATTAAGATTTCAGCTCCCTGGCTGCTAGTCAGCGTAATTGCATGAAGTGTATCAAATACCATGGTCACTTCAGCATCTGCCGGTGCATACACTTTTCCCTCGGTTGGGATCACTGCAAAGCCGTCTCCCAATAACTTTTCAGAAAAAGTTGGATCTGGAACCTCTGTCAAAGGAACTACTTTTCCTTTACAAGGTGCATAAAGCACATTTCCCTTTTCTTTTCCCTTAAAAAATTTGAACATAACGTCTCCTTTTCTTTTCGCCAAAAAATGTTTACGTTTGTATTCCGCAGTTACCATTTATTGAATGGTATTTTGCATAATTTTCGCACGTTCTTTCCTTAGCATTTATATATATTTTAGTCACTAGTTTCTGCTTTGCCAACAGTTTTATCGTTATTTTTCCCATTTTTATTTATTTTATGTACTATTTTGACTTATTTTTGTCTTTCATCTCCTTTAGCCCATCTATATGAAGTGCCTCTAACTTCTCATAGGCTGCAGTCTTGTCAATAATCGTCTGAATCAGCTGCTCAAGCTGCTGACCTTTTCTGTAATCTGCCGGGGCAAAATAACGTATTCTGTTATCACGCATCATACGATAGACTTTTTCTTTATTGCCCGTGACAGGATTGTACACGCCAATTGCATGACCGCCATATGTGTTTACAAGCTTCATGCTTGGAATATCCGTATCGCTGTCACCAATATAGACAATATTTCTAAATGGCACACGCATCTTGTATGCCGGAAAATAGTCATTTACTGCAGTATCATTTACATCAAGTATTCCCTTTTCTATGCGAAATAAAAACTGTGTTTTGCTCGTATAATTTACTGCCTGTGCCGGCCAAATTGCCACACCATTTTCATCATAATAAAAGGCACTCGCATAAATCTCTTCAAAGGAGCCGCGCTTTGCAATCTTAGTTCCCTCTATCATCTCCTTTAAACCTGAAGAAATAATATAATGCTCTATAATCACTCCATTTTTATCGCCATACTGGCGCACGCGCTCAAACCACTCATCTACACCAGGAAACAATTCTACCTTTGAACCATACTCCTCAAGTGCCTTGCGGCTCAAATCAAAATGACCTTTCGCCTCACGAACCATCTTATACATATAGGCAAGATTTGAATCCATGCCGTTTGCTCTTGCCATCTCGTTTGACTCTGCCCAGAAACGGTCCACATGATAATTTACGGACTGAATATAACCCTGTGCCTGCATATCATCCGGCGATAATGTCTTATCAAAATCATAGCAAATTGCTAGTACAGGCCGCTCCTCCTTCGACTTTCTCTTAAAGCCATATGGATTATCTCTTTCTTCTGTTTTATAAGATTCATTTATTTCGTATTCTTCAAATTCCTTTTTCTGTCTGCTCACAAAATACTCCTTTCCAAACACCATTAATGCAAAATGGCGACACGAAATCCACTTTTTCGTGCCGCCATTTTTCTTATGTATTATAATTTAATTCTTTAATCACTTCTTGTTTACTCAACTGTAACACTCTTTGCTAAGTTTCTCGGCTTATCTACATCAAGTCCCTTTGCTACACTGACATAGTAGCCCATAAGCTGCAGCGGAATAACTGCAAGACTAGTCGCAAAGTGTTCGTCCGTCTTTGGAATATATACAGTAAAGGATACAGTATCTTCAATGTTATAATTTCCATATGTTGTCAGTCCCATCAAATAGGCACCGCGGCTCTTGCACTCTACCATATTGGAAACTGTCTTCTCATAAAGCTCTGACTGAGTTAAAACACCAATTACAAGAGTTCCATCCTCAATAAGACTTATAGTTCCATGCTTTAATTCACCTGCCGCATAGGCCTCAGAGTGGATGTAGCTTATCTCCTTCATCTTAAGACTACCCTCAAGACTGATAGCATAATCAATTCCTCTGCCAATAAAGAAAATATCACCTGCATTTGCCTGTTTTGCCGCAAACCACTGAATGCGCTCCTTATCCTCTAAGATCTTTGCGATCTTATCTGGAAGCTGCTGCATCTCGTCAATTAAGTGCGCATACTGTGTATCATCAATGCTTCCTCTGACCTTTGCAAACTGAACAGCCAGACAATATCCTGCAATAAGCTGCGTGCTGTATGCCTTTGTCGTTGCTACTGCAATCTCTGGTCCTGCAAGCGTATAGAAAACATTGTCTGCCTCTCTAGCAATAGAGCTTCCCACCACGTTGACAATACCAAGCGTCTTCACGCCCTTTTTCTTTGCCAGACGAAGCGCAGCAAGACTATCTGCCGTCTCTCCTGACTGACTGACAATTATGACAAGGCCATTTGGATCAAGCACCATTTTGCGGTAACGAAACTCAGATGCAAGCTCCACGCGAACAGGAATTTCTGCCAGATCTTCAAAGACATACTGACATGCTACTCCTACATGATAAGCAGAACCACATGCAACAATATAAATCTGGCTGATATTTTTAATCTGCTCCTCTGTCAGTCCAACTTCAGACAAATCAATAGCGCCATCCTTTACAACTGAATTTATGGTGTCATGAACTGCCTTCGGCTGCTCGTGAATCTCCTTAATCATAAAGTGCTCAAAGCCAGCTTTCTCAGCTGCCTCTGCATCCCACTCGATCTGTGTCGGCTGCTTCTCAATCTCATCACCATCCAAATTGTAAAAGGTGATCGCACCATCTGCCATACGTGCCATTTCCAGATTGCCAATATAATAGACAGTACGTGTGTATTTAAGAATTGCCGGAACATCAGATGCCACAAAGCAGTCGCCATCTGTCACACCAAGAATCATCGGGCTGTCTTTTCTTGCCACATAAATCTCGCCCGGATAATCCTGAAACATCATAGCAAGTGCATATGAACCGCGAATACGCACAAGTGCGTGATTGATCGCGTCTACCGGTGTGTGCTCGTACTTCTTATAATAATAATCAATAAGCTTAAATGCAACCTCAGTATCAGTAGATGAATAAAAGCTGTAACCCTTGCGAACAAGCTTTTCCTTTAACTCCTGATAATTTTCAATAATACCATTGTGAACACCAACCACATTGCCATCATCTGACATATGCGGATGTGCATTAGTCTCGCTTGGTTCACCGTGCGTCGCCCATCTGGTATGACCAATGCCACATGTACCAACAAGTGCATGACCGTTATCTGTTTTTTCTGCCAGAGATTTTAATCGCCCCTTTGCCTTAACAATCTCTGTTTTCTTTTCTCCGTTGCGAACAGCAAGTCCTGCTGAATCGTAGCCTCGATACTCCAGTTTTGACAGACCATCCAAAAGAATAGGAGCAGCCTGAAGATGTCCAGTATAACCAACAATTCCACACATGATGTCTCTCTCCTCTAACGCTTACGTTTCACATGCAACTTTTTTTACAATTTCCACACCAACCTCAACTAACTGCTGTCGTCCAAACATTTCCAGATTCAGCCATGCCTTTCGTTTGTGGCGATCAATCCTTTGGATAGTGGACTCCATACCCTTAAGCGGCCCAGACAAAATGACAACCTTATCACCGATAATCATTCCCTGTGACATCTTTACAAGCTCCTCATCACCCGCAAAACGAAGTAGAAAATCAATTTCATTTTGCGTCAGCGCAATGATATCATCTCCAGCCCCCAAAAGCTTTGTCATAGCTTCTACTCTTTTTAACTGCTCATGCAGCTCATCCAAATTTTCTGATATAAGAAACAGATATCCCGGAAACAGCTTTTTCTTCTGAATATGCCACTGTCCCTTATACTTTATCTTCTCCTCATACAACGGAAGAACACAATGTGAAAGCACATCCTTACTTATGCGCTGCTCACACTCCTGCTTTATCTTTTCTTCCCTTCCAGTGCTCGTCTGAATGACATACCACATAAAACCTCCCATTAAAACGGCAGCAGATACGTCTGAATGGTTCCTTGCGTGCACGCTTATCTCTCAACAAAATCGTGATCCGGTATCACCGCAATATTTTCTACATCCATAGCATCAATCCGAATCCAGCGGTGCCCATCTAAAAATTGGATCAGCGTATCAATTTCAGCTTCTTTTCCCTGCACCTCCATCTCTACGCTTCCATCATCTAAATTTTTTACCCAGCCGGCAAGGCCAAGAAGCCTTGCCTTATAAACTGAGAAATAACGAAAACCTACATCCTGCACTCTGCCGTAAAAAATGATATGCTTGCGAACTACAGTATCTGCCATATGCTTTCTCCTTTACATCACTTAACCGTGCAGACTACTCTGAAATTTTTACAGATGCAGGTGACGCGGCACACCATCTACATAGAATGGATGCAGCTCTGCCTGAATTAACGGTCTTGCATAACGTGCAAACTCTGGTGTTACATGCATGCCATCCTCGCTAATCCACTCATCCGGCACACATTTTTCCTTGTTTGCCACACGGCTTACATCAGTCAGACCAGTCTCTGTACGGTACGGAATATCTGATACACGATAAATCGTGCACATCTTTCCAGTTTCACCGCGAAAAGCAGCTTCCACAGCAGCACCGCCTACCTGATATGCCTCTGTCACATCAGTACGGCTTGCAAGCGGAGAAGCACAGCGCTGCAAAACTGACAGCTCAACTGCTCTTGTCTTACATCCAAGATGAGCCTTAATCAAATCTGCAAGGTAACGAGCCGTACCGGAAAGTGCAGCCTTGTGACCAAATGCATCCACTGCACCAGGTCCAGATACAAGATCACATAAAAACTCTCCATCCTTGTTCTTCACACCCTCGCTCACTGCAATCACAAGCGTATGACGCTCTTTTTCAAGCTGTGAAACCTTTGCAAGAAATGCTTTCTCATCAAACGCGCGCTCCGGCAGAAGAATCATATCTGGTCCATTGCAGTCTGCACCTGCTGCCAGACTTGCTGCACCTGCCAGCCATCCTGTATGACGGCCCATAATCTCAACTACTGTTACACTATTCAGGTTATAGACACTTGAATCGCAGATAATTCCTTTGATCGTTGCCGCAATATACTTTGCTGCACTTCCATAGCCCGGTGTGTGATCAGTAAACATTAAATCATTATCGATTGTCTTTGGAACACCGATAAAGCGAATGCTGCTTTTTACCTTAGCACCGTACGCTGCCAATCTCGCAATAGTATCCATCGAGTCGTTGCCGCCGATATAGAATACAGCGCCAATCTCGTATTTTTCAAATAAGTGAAACAGCTGTTTATATGGTTCCTCATCCACATCCGGATTTGGCAAACGAAAACGACAGCTGCCCAAATAGCTTGCCGGTGTACGCTTTAACAGCTCAATATCCATCTTATCGCTAAGACACTCATTTAAATCAACGATCTGCTCCTGAAGCAGTCCCTGTATTCCATAGCGCATACCATATACATGCTCTGCGCCCATCGCCCTTGCTGTCTCATAAACACCTGCAAGGCTTGCATTAATTACTGCCGTCGGTCCACCTGACTGTCCAACTAATACATTCTTGATTGTCTCCATAAAACATACCTCCTCAACGAAAACAGTATACATTGTTTTTAGGATTTCAGCAAGACTTTTTTGTTTGGTCGGTATACACCTAAATTGATTCTATTTTGTCTGCGTGTACTAAGACAGGCAGTCAGCTAATTTTGCGCTTCTTATGATACTGATACCACCCTTAACCGCACAATACTATTCTCTTTTATAGAGTGCATATCCATGACTTGGAACTCTTTGTTCAACTGGTGGCAGCTTCATATAATCCCCATAGTATACTTTTAGGAAACTATCAATATCTTTTGGCGCCTTTACCTTGATGTCTTCAAATTGAATCATCTGACCTTCTCCAAACCAACTTTTTTTGCACAGAACCGTCTTAATATCCCATACCATTTCTGCCACATACTCACTGCTGTCAAATTCATATTGATTTTTCAGATCTTCCATTTTGTTTAGGAAATAATCGCTTCCCTTAAATTTTGCATAACTTCGTACAAAGTATTTAATCGCAGAGCGGTACCACTTATTATGCTTAGATGGTTCATAATGATCATCTATGCTCCACAGAATCATTTTCATTAAGTAGTCTCTCTTTTTATCAAGACTTCTCACCTCTGATTCTGTCATATGACCTGCCCCGTCTAACGGATACACATCAATAAACATTCCAGAGTCATATTCCTGAACATTCTCGTAAACAGCCTTATATCGCAGATCATTAAACCGAGCAATATTATAAGGATATTTTTTTTCACTTTGTCTATTAATTAGCTTGAACGGATACAGTTCTCGTTCATGCTTCATACAATACTGGCAGAATACCTCATAGTCAGGGCGAAGCATTACAATATCCAAATCATCATCCCATGGAATAAAGCCCCCATGACGCACTGCACCGATTAAAGATCCGTATGCTAGATAATAGTTCACTCCAACTTTATCGCAAATATCTATTATTTTCTTTAATATGCCAAGTGTTCCCTCATGAATTTCCTGAATTGACAATTCTTTCATCAATTATTCCCTCGCTTACAAATTTTACGAATTATGAATGATTTATCTATTTTTTCGTTTATACCTCCATTGTATCGAACATATGAAAGTCCAATACCAACATACATATAAACTAGTGTTACAACCTCCATATCCTGAATATGATTGGAGAACAGCATTACTCCCATCAGATAAATCAATACTGCATAGCCAGCCACACAGATTCTTTTTCCCTTCTCATTTCCTGCTTTTCCATACATTACTGCATTACTATATAATTTTACAACAATCATTACTAAAGCAGTTACATAACTTATAACACCAATCCATCCAGTATCCAAAGCAAGTACAAAATATGAATTTTCTGCCCAGAAAACGAGTTCACTATCATATCCAATTGCCCCTACATGGCCAAATCCGATTCCCAATGGGCTTTTCAATACTTGTGCCAATGCAGTCTGCCATATTCCAGATCTTCCTGCCGCGGAGTCCTCTGTCATATTTAAAGTAGACTGGACCCACATCCATAGTTTATAAATAATTCCATCCTGTCCTTGAATAATACCCAAAATCAAAACGATCAACACAGCAAATCCAATTCCTGCAAGAATATATTTTTTATATGGAATATACTTCGAAATTAAAATAGCTACAATAACAAAAAACAATATGTTTGAACGTGAAAACGTAAGAAGGAATGCAACTGCGATGCAAATGATCATAATTGCCTCATATTTCACATTAAAAATCGGGTTCCATACTAAAAAATAAAGTAATGATGCTCCCAATGCCAATGCACAAATATTTGAACTGCTCAGTGTAGCAACCACTCGCTGTATACCCAATCCACCAAAATAGAAAGAATTATACAGCATATCTCGTCCATATCCATGTGAGTACTCGACTGGATAGCCCAATTTTCTTAAGAAACCATCACCCAATACCTGTGCCTGAAAAACACCAAATATTGATAATGCAACAATCAAATATAAAATATATACAAGGAATCCTCGCTCTTCACCATTGAAATCAATTTGGCTAACAATAAACAGCACTGCCAACGGAATTGCATATCTTCTTGTCACCAATAATACAATGCGCAAAGACTCGCCTTGTATCATACCAAAAAGTTCACAGAATACAAACACCAAGAAACATGTCGTAATTGTTCCAAACTGCATTTTTTTTCTTCTGTCTCGTGCAATTTCAAATAATAACACAACTACAATAGCATCTCGTAAATATTTGACTAAAAAAAAGTCTTTCAATATGATTGTTCCAACCATATAGTTAATCAACTGAAGTGTTATTAATGCTTCTAATAATATTTTTCTTTCTTTTGTTAGCTTCATTTATCTCTCCCAGATTCCATCAGTTGTCTCAGCTTCTTGCATCCATCAATATTCCATTTATAATAAAATGACCTCTTTTTTCTTCCTGCTCCGTAGATTTTTCCTGTCGAAGATCCCTCTTTATGAAAGACTTCTGCACTATCAAAATACTTCATAACAAGGTGGTCTCTTTTTGTAATATACTTTAGGATATCCTCCTCCATATACATGAACGTTTTTGGATACAGTCCATCATAATTTTTCACATAGTTATTGGCCATAATTAAGCAGGCACCATGCAACTGATAGTTATCCGATTTTACGTCAGCGCTATATTTCTTGGAAAAAATACTTTGAAAAAACTTATCCACCCCAAAATAACACATCATTCGCAGAACTTGGAGCTTAAAAATTCTTTTTTTAACTGACGCAAGATCCGGATGCACATATGGAACTGGATTCTGATTCTTATGATCAACCAACGAGATGATTCTCGGACCAGCAACATCTATGTGATTCTCTGTCATTTCCTTTTCAATCTGATCCATAAAATCTACTTGTTGAAAAATCAAATCGTTGTTTGCTAAAATTATAATATCCGAATGAAGTTCATACTTTGCATAGTGAAATCCTATATTATTTCCCTTTGCAAAGCCTAAATTTTCACCAGACTCAATAAAATGAATCTTATCATTCAAATACTCTTTTTCAATTGCTGCAGTCTTTTCTTTTATTGATCCATTGTCAACTACAACAATATTTATATTGTTCTTTGTGTCATCTAAATATTTCTTCAAAGAATCCAGACACTCCCTTGTATCCTTTATATTCTCATAATGCAAAACAACCACTGTGATATTCATATTACATTTCCCATTTCTAGTTTTATTTACCGATGTTATAAATTCCATCCGTAACAATCAGTTTCAATCTGCTTCGACATTGCTTCAATCTGCATAATTGGCTGTTTTTGAACTATAATTTCATTCATTTTCTTTAAATCAGCCGTTGTAAGATTTATCAATGTGTCACACAGACGATCTGGTGTAAGATTGTCAACTACTATACCTGCACCATCTACGAGAATATCCTTTGCCCCAACTGTTCCACTAATTACAACGGGAACACCATAACTCAATGCTTCTAATACAGTAAACCCAAATGTTTCAAACCAGATACTTGGCGTTACCAAAACATCTGTTTGTTCAAATATCTTCGTTAATTCTTCATAAGCATATCGCGGATGTACTTCCATATACGGTGCCATTTCAATTGGCTGAAAATGTACATCAAGGCAGAAATTCTGTTTTTTCTCCCACAATTGGTCTAACGCTTCTTTTAATAAAAAGTAGCCTTTTGCTCCACTTTGTGGTCCTAAATAACGAATATGAAGCTGATCATCAGAAAACTTTTTGATCCGCCTGTTGTCTGTAATATCTGCATGTGTAATCGTTACAATGCAATTCTTTGGAAGATCAAATACCGCTTCATAAACACTTTTTGTCACACTACTATTATAGTGAATAATATCCATCAGTTTTAAGAGTGAATAATAGTAATTTCGCAACTTCTTATAATCCTCAGCGCTACCAACAGGTACCGCTGAATCATCCGCAGTTGCCTCACTTAAATATCCATCTCTATGCTTTTTTCTTAGTTTTTTGACAATGAATGAATCTTTCAATCTGCGATACAGCGGTGATTGCAAAATCTGTATTTTCTTTAAACTTAGTGCCGTTGCATTGCACACACCACACTCTTCACAATTTTTTACATTGCTGCAAATTACGCCATGACGGAACATTGTTACCTTCGGACAAACTGGAAAGAAATCATGCGCAGTAAATATAAGACGAATTCTCCTTCTCTTTGCTGCCTGTAAAAAGCTTTTATGAAGTCCCATCAATGTATGCACATGAATAACATCAGGCTGAACAGCATCTAAAAATTTATCATATGCAACTGTCCCTGCATTTGCTGTAAATGCAGAGAAATCTGCTATTCCTTCATCAAAGGAAACTGGTAATGGATTAATAACTTCAAAACTCTGAAGCCTTTGCTCTTTCAAGCAAACGTCCTCTTGTTTTTTTATTGCTATTTTTTTATTTAACATTCCCATCTGCCCAGGCCAAAGCATCGCAACACAATGTCCTTCCTTCGCCTGCTGTATCATCAAATCAACACACCATTTTGTCAATCCACCACTACGATATGGTGGAAATCCTAGTGCATAATGTAATATTCGCATTGTTTTATCTCTTCTTATCTGCTTCCATAAATACTTTTTCATACTGCCCACAGATTTTATCCCATGTATATTCCTGTGCAACTCGCTTCTTAGCCTTCTGCCCTAACTTTGTGATTTCATCTGCGTTCAACTCATCAGCCTGATCAATCAGTTTTGCCAAATCCCCATCATCGCGACTCCAATACAATGCACAGTCTTCAGCCACTTCCCTATTAAAAACAACATCTACAAGTAAGTTTAAATCAGTACTGCCTAGTGCCTCAATCAATGAGGGATTCGTACCACCTACTGTATGTCCATGGAAATATGCATACGCATTCTCTCGAATTTTCTTCAGCAATTCCTGATCATACACCGTTCCTACAAACTTGATTCGCTTATCGCTTTTAAAGTGTAGTTTTTCCTCTAATTGATTCAAAAATTTATCATTGACATTTGTTATAATTGCAAAATCTTTGCGACTATGACTCTTCATGAACTCTCGAATCATCACTTCAAAGGAATTCTCTGGTACAAAACGACCAACCACAAGATAGTAGTTCTTCGGAGTCAAATCCTTTTCCTTGTACCAATTTACCAGCTTTTTATCATCATTCGCTAACTTGCTGAGCGTTAAGTCTGCTCCATAAGCTATAAATGTAGTCTTTGGATTCTTACCCCTGATTCCCTTGCCATCATAACACTTATGAATATATTTTTCAATATTCACAGAATCGCAAATGGCCAAATCACAATACTTCACCATCATCTGTTCCGAAATTTTCCAATATTTCCGAACTGGTGCCGACCATTTTGCTCGCATCCATTCATGTCCATCTGGATTCAGATACACTGTACCACCCAATTTGTGTATCTTCCTATAATAATGACCTGCAAATGGTCCAATCCGACATGCCATTATATAAACAATCGGATGTGGAATATTGTTTTTCTGAATATGCTCACAGCACGCCTTTAATGCAGCTACATCGTAATAAATTGCCTGCGCTGCTCCGATCTGTGGAACATTAATTTTAAAGCAATGGGCATTATGAAGTTCGAATTCATGATCATTAATCTCGGTCACGCCCTCAAACTTCGTTTCGTCCATAGCACCATCACCATTTGCCTTACAAGCAACATGATACTTAATATTCTGATTATCTCGATGATGCTCTGTAAGTTTGTACACAAACGTTTCATACCCACCATATGCTCCTAGAGACTTTGCGCCTACTAGGTACACATGCTGTACTTCTTTTTTTGGTTGCATTTTTCTATCCATCCTCAAATTTTTCTATCTTTTTCTCAACGCTTAACTAGCCTACCTAAACAAAATTTTTATCTAGCAATATTCTATTTTATTATCTTACATTAACAATCCAATGTCAAGACCTTTTTCCTATACCAACATTAAACCCGAAATCAGCCAAAGCGCCCTTTTTCAGCCAGACTAACACAACCACTACAACAGCTGCTGCAAAGGAATATCTCACAACATAATTATTTTGATAATATAGTGAAATAACACCAATCACAGAGACACCTGCAACTGTTGTCAGTAATACCTTTATTGAAAATATATTTTGTCCAATAATTCGATGAGCAATAATACAATGAAAAATGAAATATACCATATAGCTGCCCAGTGTTGTATATGCTGCTGCTAAATATCCGTATTGAGGAATAAATATTGCGTTTGTAGTAACATTAAGTACAGCTGCAAGAACGGTTCCAACTGCAATAAAGGAAGTCTTTCCATAATAATACTCAACGGTTGAAGGAATATTATAAGCCATCGCAAAAAATCCAGCACCAAGAATCGGCGTAACTGCCGGAATCGCATCTACATATTTCTGAGAACCCAGGATCCTTACCAACTCTGGTGCAATCAACATTGTTCCAGAACATACAACTGCTAGCAACACAATATATATCGTGCTTCGTTTTCTTACAATGTCATATCTCTTCTCTGCAAATTGCTCGTATGCCCATGGCTCATATACGGTACTAATAGAGTCTCCTGCTACTAAAATAATGGAATAGATCGTATACGCAAAGCTATACAAACCTGCCGCCGTACTGCCAATGTAGTTTGTAATCATTACTCGGTCAAAGGATGACAATATAATCTGACCAACGCCATGAGGAATAATCGGAAGACTAATTTTTAATGCAAACTTCCAATATTCTTTGTTTCTTTTTGGTCTTGCCTTTGAATACAGACTGTAAAGAATCCAAACAGCCAAAATAGACATCGGAATAACAGATCCACAAATTCTTCCAAGATATTTCTGATCCTTAAACAATGTCAGCATTAATATTATTGACATTGCAACACTGCTTAATGCATTAAAATAGGACATCTTCATATAACTTTTTGAGTTATATTCAAGAACTAATCTCGACTGGTAAACGTACAGCAAACTTGAACACAAACACAATATAATCAGTAAGTTATACTCCACTCTTCCAATTGAAAGAAATTTGTTAATCACTGGAAGAAACAGATTTCCCATGATCAATGCGATACAGGAAATTATAAGCGGGAATATCGTGATTGATGAGGTAAAGCTATCAAGCCTTTCATCACCATACTTATACTTTGCATTTTTAATACTGCTGTGCAGCGCTAGTCCAATAAAAAGATATAACATTCCCTCATAAGACAAAAATGTATTATAAATACCATAGTCAGACACCGCCATCAGTCTGGAAAAAATGGGAACGGTAATAAATCCGAGGCCCTTCAGGAAATAATTGCCTATTGTATAGCCAATTCCTGCTTTCAGCACCTTATTCTTTTTTAATTCTTTTGTTACTTTTTGAAACATATTTTCTCCTTTTTCTAGCTTTCTTACCTCCTTAAATAATTGCCTTCCTATACTATCATAAAAGAGTGCGATTGTATAGTTCTGAAATGCTCAACTAACTAACTTTTTGCAATACTTTTCTTTCAAAATCGACTCAAATTTATTTAAAAACCACTTCACACATACTGAGAATACAACTGAACCACATACCACTGCGACAGATGTGAAAATGTATGATAACAGTTCATTCTCAAATACATGAATCAAATGCAATTTTTCTAGTACACGATAAATTACCATATGGCACAGGTAAATCTCGAAGCTGATTCCTCCCAGAAACTTTGCGACCGGATTAATCAGGATTCCCTTCTTTTTACATCCAATCGTATAGGACAGCGCCACTACACAAAGACTTAAGACCATAATTGTACCGTTTCCCACAATACAATAAACAATGCAGCCTCCCAACAAGACCAGACCAACCACAATTTTATATTTTGCAGTAAACGCAGCAATCTCTTGTCGATAAAGGAAAATCAGGCCACCAGCAATAAAGTAAATCGCGTCATAGACAATATTTCTTCTTCCAGCATCAAAGTAAGCACCACTCACATAATTAAACACAAGTGCTATGATCGCTACACCCCATGCCCTTTTCTTATTTCCAAGTAAAAAGCAGAAAAACGGAAACAGCATATAGAATACAAAAATCACTGCCAACGTCCAACTCACACCAATCACCGAAATATCTGCATTTGGCAAAAGCCCCTGACACAACGTCAAATTGGCAAATACCTCAATCAGTGACTCTTTGCTTGGGGAAACTGCAAAATCCAATAGACAAAGCAACGCAAAGTATGGCCAAATTTTGCTATATCTCTTTTTATAAAAATCCTCTATACTAATTTTTTGATCAATGATTTTCTGATAATAGCCACAGCACATACCAAAACCACTAATCACTAAGAAAAGGAGAACAAGATCTGGAAACGATGGTATCAGCTGTTCAAACACAAAGCCTTGCAATCCATATTCGCCATTTGCAAGAACATGCATAATTGCAATTCCAATAATAGCATATGCCTTCAATCCATCAATTCCTTCATATCTTTCCTTCTGCATGTAAACCTCCTGATTTTTATTTTTCTTTGCCCCATCAGAACTTCCCCCATTACTCAATGATGACCTCCTGCGACAACTGAAACCTATTTCCATTGATATCAGTAACGGTCGCTGTCACAACTACTGTTCCTACATCCCAAAAGCTCATTTCTGTCTCAGAATCTGTATATGATATGCCATCCTCCCAATATATTTTGGGTAACATATAACTACTTCCAACAATTCTAGCAATATAACCCTTAGGGTCATTCTGCTCAATTTGATATGATACGTCATAAGTAGCTTGTTCTGGATCGGTCTGAATTGATGCCATATATCTTCCTTTTTTAATTTTCAATGAGCCATCTGCCTCACTCTGACCGCCAATCAATAGTGTTGCGGACTTTACATGTCCAACAGCGACTTCTGTAACCCGGATAAAACAAGTTGCAGTGCGTCTTGAAGATGTTGCTGTAATAGTAGCAGTTCCAATTTTCAAGGCTGTCGCATAGCCATTTTCATCAATTGACACAACATCTGGATCACTGCTCTCCCAAGTAACCTCTTTTCCCTCTACTGGATTTGCTGGTGTAAAGCTAACATTATATTGATACGTATCACCAGGAGCCATCGACAATCTTCCTTTTATAGAGATAATATCTATATGAGGTCTGTCATCTGCTGGCTGCCAATACTCATCCTCAATAATCCATTCATTTGAGTCCTTCTCAAAATTAAATGGTGTTGTCCAATGACCAATCGCGCCATATTCATATCCTTCATCTGAGACAAGGATTGGTTCAACATTTACGCCATCCGCGCTTTGATGGCCACAACCCCAGCACTTCCAGTAACCTTTATAGGCAATTTCATCTGAATTTGCCCAAAAAGTAGGTCTTTTATAAGTCCAGTTGTGACGATGATGCAGCTTTCCACAGTTTGCGCAAACATAATAGGATGGAAACAGATAAAATATATGTGTATGGAACGACATATGACAGTCATAGTAATCATCATAATCAGTAATGTCCTTATAACACCAGTTACATGCATACCCATACTTCGTTTGGCTTAGTGTATAATTTTGCCAATCATGTTCTGTTTCCGTCTTGATCCAAAGACCAGAAGCATCTACATAGTAACTGCCAATCCACTTATCAGTTGCCATTGTTCCATCCACCTGTACATAATAACTGCCAATCCATTTAGTGGTTGCCATCACACCGGAATCTTCTAAATAATACCAAGCTCCACTAATCTCCTTCCAGCCTGTTGCCATCGCACCGGAATCTTCTAAATAATACCAAGCTCCACCAATCTCCTTCCAACCTGTTGCCATCGCACCATTTTCATCAAGCCAGTACCAGGCTCCACCAATCTCCTTCCAACCTGTTGCCATCGCACCGTTTTCATCAAGCCAGTACCAGGCTCCACCAATTTCCTTCCAGCCTGTTGCCATCGCACCGTTTTCATCAAGCCAGTACCAAGCTCCACGGATTTCCTTCCAGCCTGTTGCCATGTAACCATTGTCATCAAACCAATACCAGGCTCCATTCACTTCCCTCCATTGGTTGACTGGATACGAATTATCATTATCCTGCCACCACCAGCCAACATAATCCTGTACCCAGCTAGCGGCATTTGCTGACTGCGCAGCCATCATTGTCGCCATTATTACTGCCAGAATTTGCCTTCCTTTTTTCTTTTGCATTTTCTTTCCTCCCTTTTCAATTTTTAAGTCCTATTTTTGACAAGGTTATCATATCATACTTTGAGTTTCCTGTCATTGAATTTTATTTTTTATACACAATCCACTTGTTCTTGTTTATTTGCTTTTCTTTGTTTTCACTATACAAGCCGCCTCAAAAATGGAATTTTTTTGATTATAAACGTAATTGCATAGCCGCAAATAAAAATTGCTCCACAATGCAAAAACGCATATAGCATATTTGATATTTTTCCTTGAAGCATATCTTCCATCCACTTTGTTAATCCTAATTCATCCTTTATAAATATGTGAAGCAAATAAATGCCAAATGTACATTGTCCTAGTGAACAAATCACTTTTTCCATTTTTAAGAAAAGATTTGTATGACTATTTATGTACTGCAATGTAACAAATAGAGCGATTCCGTTAACAAGAACAAACGTATTGTGAAATGTCTGCGCAGTGTTTGTTGACAAATTCACTTTAAATAATTGTACTACAACTCATCAATATTTACCATAACAATATTTTCTTTTTCAATCTTGCAAAACCTGATCAAGATCAATGTTCGCTGCGACAATTTTGTTACTTTCGATACCTGTGCAATACTGATAATTTTCCGTTAAATAGTTTACAATCTCTATCTCAGAGTCAATTGTTCCCATTTCAAACGGAATCCCTTCTTTCTTTAATTTACTTAACACCTCGTCTGTCAGCATTGCCGTATCGTATGTGAAGAAAAAGACCTTATTATTTTCCCTCTTTAAACTTAAAAGTTCTTCTATCTCTGAATCTCTTATCATTCGAGGCATTGTTGAAACTCTGGCTGTATCATCTGCTTCTACCACAGCTGAACATTCATCATACTTAGTACCCGCCCACGATAGTTTCAAATCATATTGTTTCGTCAATTCTACAGCCTGTTTAATTTCTTCTTTGCTCCCCGCTTTAATTTCAATATACAATTCCAGATTCAATTGCTGAGCAAGTTCCAACATTTCTTCTAATTTTAAAAGATGTGTTCCTTCGTATGATTTTCCCTTATAGATACCAAAATCATATTGAATTGTGTCCTCATATGTCAGATTACTTATTCTGATCTCCTCTTCTAATTCCTGTCCACTCTGATCTCTGGCAATTCGATTGATATACTCATCATGAAAACATACGGGAACATGATCCTTCGTAAAACATAAATCACACAACACGATTGTAAAACCTTTTTCAACTGCCAAGCGATATGCTTCTTTACTTTGCTCTGGTGGTGTCTTTTCATTGCTCGTATCATACCCAAGTCTACAAATACTCCTGATTTGTGAAAAATCCATAGTTTGAACAATACCATTATACTGATAGATCCAAACATTGCCATTCTTTTTCCATTCTCCATGCATTAACCAATATGGTACTTCAAATCTTGGATTCCAGTTTCCATATTGTGACACAAAAAAACGATCCACATATTGATTTCGAACCATTTTCCCATCTTCGCCAATATAATAATACTGCTCGACCCATTCGTTTTGAACTGAATTCCTACTTTCATCATAATAATACCAGTCAGAACCCTGCTGCTGCCACCCCGTCTCATTTTCTATTGTTTGGATTTCTTCATTATCTAAAAGACTATTTTTCTGTAACTCAATATTCTTAACAACCAACGTCCATAACACTCCTACAAGCACTATTGTTGCTGATAGAAAACATCCCACTGTAACTTCTCGAATTTGCATCTTTCCCTCCAAATTTTTCATAAAAAAGAAGAACCCATCAATTTGAAATTACACTTTGCAACTCACGTAAACTGTAACAATTTGACTGGTTCTTCCGACATATGCTTATTTTGCTTCTTTGAAATTCATCGTTTGCTCCACACATCTCATAGAATATTCTGCATCTGTAATACACTCAAGACTCGCTTCAAATGCTGTGTTTAGCAGCTTATTTGATAAGATTTCCACCTATCAGATTGCATCCCCTTTGCTGGACGCACCCTGTCTCCACTGGCTCATTTATATACAACCCCTTTTTTCAGGATAATATTAGCATATTGAGCTGTTTCACCTGTTGCAACAACACAGTATGCATTTTTCGCTCTCTCGTAGTACGAAAAGCGTTCCATAAATTCAACTGGCGTGCCTGGTTCCTGCTCATTTAAAATTTCTTTATATTCATCCCAAATCACCGGAACTACTGGATCTCCTGGAACCACCTCCATCAAAATAAAACGATCTTTTTCATACGTATCAAGTGGGAAAAGCGGCAAAATTGCCTTAAGTAAATCTGCTGCTCCTATTCCGTCTGCACGAATAACACGTTTTCCTGTTGTCTCAGACGGAAAATTTGCATCTGCAAGAACAATCTCATCTCCATGTCCCATCTCACATAAAACCTTTAACAGCTCCGGGCTAATTAACGGTGAAATTCCTTTTAACATATTTTTCTCCTCCTGCAAAACAGTCTGCATGCATAATGCATGCAGACCTTTCATTTACTAAATATTTATACAAACTGACACTGCCATACAGATACACCACTATCCTGGAACACATCATGTAAACGCTCCTGCAGCTGTTTGGCCGTAATACCCTTTTTCAATACAACCTGAAGGAAACCACCGCCTCCTGCGCCACAGATCATCTTTGCATCAATAAGATCTTCTACTGCCTTAAAAATCATATCAATACAAACATTTGTACATCCGCTGTCAAGGCGCTTGCTTAATTCCCAATGTTCATTTAAAAGTCTTGCAAATGCATCGACATCACCTTTCTCCAGCTCAAAACGCATCAAAACTGCACTTCGCTGGATCTCATACAGAACCTCGACTGCATCTGGATTGCCGCCCACATATCGTCCTACTACATCGCGCAGCAAATTTCTGGCAAGACGACGCTGTCCAGAATAAATCAGACAGAAACGCTCATCAAGTTCTTTCATTGTCTGTTCACTCACAACACATGGCATACAGCTAATTTGCTGTCTAACTTCTGCATGAGATGTCACCATCTTAATTCCAGGTGCAAGACCGCCCACCTGATCCTGCCAGCCTCCTCCTGTCGACATAATCTGTTCCATACAAAGCACACGGTTATATAGTTCATCCTCTTCCAGTCTGCGTCCTGTAATTTCATATAATGCTTTCACACATGCACCGGCAAGGATAGAAGATGTTCCAAGACCAGAGCCACGAGGAATATTGATTACACGTGTAGATAAATATAATCCACTACCCAACTGATTTGTAATCTCCTCAATTGAACGATTCTCACTATACGGAATCAGACCACATGCAATTAATGCTGCCTTATGAAGTGCAAATGGATCATATGGATTACTTGAATCCTGCAGCTGCTTAATATCAGTAAATTCCTGCTCTGCTCCACTGTCTGCACTAGCCAAAACTATCTTGTTTCCTTCAATGCGACGTGCAATTGCCTCAATTGGGTAATTTCCATCTAATAATACTGCTGCATTCAGAACAGTTCCGCCATGCTCCATGCAGTATGGCGGAGTATCACTCCAACCACCTCCCCAGTTTACACGAACTGGCAGACGAACAATTGACTCTTCCTTAGAAAGCTTCGTTTCCCTGCTGCACTCAAGTCCTGCGACAGCTGTATCCAAAACTGCTTTTCCAATAGTATCAAAACAATTGTCCATATATGTTTCTTTTACAAGTGACAGCATGTAATAAATACGAATCTTACGGCTAAACTGTTCAAGGTTACGACTATCCAAACGTTCTGCTTCTCTCAAAAGCAAACGTTCAACGCGTGGTGAAACATTTCCTCCGCAAGATATAAATGCCTGCTTTAAATCAACTTTATTGTCAATAGCTTCTAAAAGTGATTCCACACGGACCTTATCATCTAATTTATCCTGCCATGGAAGAATTGCTGTCACATCAGCCATATTAAAACTATCCTTTAATGAAACAAAAGAGTCTTTAATAGGAAAACCCTGCTCATATGCCTGCAGCGCAGCATCTACTGCTTCACGCATGGTGCGACAAATAGGATAAATTTTTGCTGTCCAAAGCGGCTCTGAAAGCTTCCTTCCAAACAGGCTGCATTCCTTTGGATTATCATTTACCCCATACATACGAGCAACAAACTGCTCCTCACCAAGCTTTAAACCATGAATCACGGCACCGTCTGGAATATTCTGTCCATCAAGCGTAACACCTGACACCACACAATTCGTTCCAATCACTGTTCCATGGTGAACATAGCTGTCCTCTACATAAGTGCCCTTTCCAATCTTTGCACGCTTGCTGATATAGCTGTTTCCAGATGCATAGCCACTGCGGATGCTTGTACTATTAGTATTTACAAAACTATTCCATCCAAGATATACAAACTGTTCCATTCCCTCTGTCATCAAATGGCGCAGCTCTTTTGTCGTTCCAAAATGGATAAATGCAGCCGGTGACATGCGAATCAGCTTCATATGAAATGTATGAAGCACCTCCCAAAGTTTCGTGCGGCACTCATGGAGTTCTGGCGTAAAATCACCTTCCGGTGTTTCCTTATAATACTGCTCCAGCGAGGACTGGGATGCCAGTGGATATAAAAAGTCTGCATAAAAAGACAGTCTTGTATTTTCATTTACATAAGCATCAAACTGCTCTGGCGTATCTACCAATTTATATAATGCCTTTAACAGATCTGTATCCATGATAACAGCACCTGTATCAATATCAACATTTCCGTTTTCATCGGCAGCCTGCAGCTCATGAAGCTGATCTACTGTTTTCTTATGTAAAAATCCACCTACATTTCCCTGCTCATCAACACGGTATACACCATGATTTTTTCCAATCTCAGCAGGTTCCTTAATTGACAATGCCGCTGCTCCGCTTCCGTAAAAATCAATCTGAAGTGGATTAAACAACAAAAGAACATCACCTGAACATACAAGCATACCAGCACGAATACGCGCTGCAACTCCGCACATGGAAATCATAAACTCATCAAAAAGTGTAGATCTTCTGCCATTTGGAAGCAGACGCGGAACAGGCGAGAACAGCTTGCCACATGCCGAATACTGTGGCACACGCTTACTGTCTCCGCCAGAATGAATTACGAGAATACGCTTATCATCAAAACTTCCTGCATCCTGATGTATGTAACGCAGCACATTTAATGTAGCGCCGCCGCTTCCCACTCTTTTCCCATCTGGATCTGGAAGAACTGCATAATGAATAGACTTTGGCAGCATTCCATGATCAAGACGGTACTGAATCTGCATACGATACGACTGCGCCTGTGATTCATTTGACGCAGTCAAAATCACGTAATCCCAAAGCGGCATTTTTTGTTTTTCAAGCAATTCCATATATTGCCTAGTACAATCCTCATAAGACTGCTGAAGAAATAATGTTTTGTGTGACATGTTATCTTTTCCTTTCACCTTATATATTCCCTATTATATCGTACTTCTCTTTTAACGTCCACTAGATTTCATACTTAATCTTATCATGAACATTAACATCTTTTCCCATCTGGACCTCAATTACTTTTAGCTCTGTCTCTGCAATAATAGTATGACGACAGCCTGCCTTCATTTCAATAACATCACCTGGCTTTACAGACCGTTCTTTTTCATTTAAAATTACACGGCCTGTTCCAGAAATAATGGTCCATACTTCATCGCGAAACTCATGGCTGTGATAATTCATTTTATGACCTGAATTTAAAGTCACCTTAATCGTAAGGCTCTCTTTCTCAACGTCCAAAACACGAAAACTTCCCCATGACTTCTCGGCAAACATAACTCTATGATCCAGCGTATTGACGAATGGCTTAATATAGCTCGACTGCTTTTTATCTGATACAAGAATGCCATCCGGACTGGCTGATACAACAACATCCTTTAATCCCATACAAAGCACTGGAAGATTAAGTTCATTTACGACATGAACATTCTGGCATGTCTCACTAAAAAGCGCCTGTCCAACATTACGGCTGTCCATTGCCTCTGTAAGAGTATTCCATGTTCCCAAATCCTTCCACATTCCAGAAAAACGCATTACTTCGATTTTTTCCTCATGCTCAACAACTGCATAGTCAAAGCTGATTTTCTCTAATGTCTCATATTTATCAAACAAATCCTGATAATCAGTAAAATCAATCAGCTGATGTGCTCTTTCCAATACATAGCCAAGTCGAAGTGCAAACACACCGCCATTCCAAAGAGCTCCCTGTGTAATATAAGTTTGAGCAACTTCTTCTGTTGGTTTCTCCTTGAACATAGAAACTGAGCTGATATTTTCCAGCGACTTTGGAATAATATAACCATACTTTGCACTTGGATATGTAGGCTCAATTCCCATTAAAACAAGATTAGCCGAACTTTCTGCCGCACGCTTTTCAAGCGCATCAAGAGCTTCAAAATAATCACTATCGACATACGGATCAACAGGACAAATTACAATAGCTTCATCTAACGGCAGATGCTTTTTATCCTTCAAATAAGCTGCCGCCAGTGCAATAGCTGGAAACGTATCTCTTCTGCAAGGCTCAACACTAATTCCAACATTTTCTCCAAGCTGATTATGAATTGCTGAAACCTGAGACTTTGATGTTGCAATTGTCACATTAGCATCAGGATCAATACTTCTAATCTGACGGTACACTCTTTGCACCATCGATTCAAGTGTTCCATCCTCTTTATGAAAAATCTTAATAAACTGTTTTGATCTAATATCATTTGAAAGCGGCCATAAGCGCTGTCCAGAACCACCAGATAACAATACAATATTCATTTTTCTACCCTTTCTTATATGCGAAAGGCCGCTGCCCAAATTGGGTAACGGCCGCATTTCATTTAATCGTTATCGTTCAGCCCTCATCGGGTTATTTAAAAAGTCTTCATAGGACAGACGGATTCCCTCCTCAAGCTCAGTCTTGTATGTCCAGCCAAGATCCTTAGCCTTCGATACATCAAGCAGCTTTCTAGGAGTGCCATTTGGCTTTGTTGTATCCCAATTGATCTTTCCAGTATAGCCGATTACTTTTGCCACCAACTCTGTCAGCTCTTTAATTGTCAGCTCTTTTCCTGTTCCGGCATTGACAGTCTCATCTCCGCTATAGTTATTCATTAAGAATACACATAAGTTTGCAAGATCATCTACATACAAAAATTCACGAAGCGGTGAACCATCTCCCCAACATGTAACTTCCTCAAGGCCATTTACCTTTGCCTCATGGAAACGGCGAATAAGTGCTGGAAGCACATGACTGTGAGTAGGATGATAATTATCATTAGGGCCATAAAGATTTGTAGGCATAACACTGATGTAATCAGTGTGATACTGGCGATTTAAAAATTCGCAATACTTTAATCCAGAAATCTTAGCAAGCGCATATGCCTCATTTGTCTTTTCAAGTTCAGATGTCAGCAGACAGCTTTCCTTCATAGGCTGTGGTGCCATACGCGGATAAATACAAGAAGAACCTAAAAATTCAAGCTTCTTGCAGCCATTCTTCCATGCAGAGTGAATCACATTCATCTCAAGAGTCATGTTATCATACATAAAATCAGCCAATGCATTCTGATTCGCCACGATACCGCCAACCTTTGCTGCTGCTAAAAATACGTATTCTGGCTTTTCCTCTGCAAAAAATGCCTCAACCGCATCCTGACGACATAAATCCAGCTCAGCATGTGTACGAGTCACAATATTCGTATATCCCTGGCGCTGTAATTCTCTAACAATCGCAGAACCTACCATTCCGCGATGACCTGCTACATATATTTTTGCATTCTTGTCCATCATAATCGTCACCTATTTCTCGCTCTTTCTAAATTACAGAGCAGCCTCCTTCATTGCTTTCTCCTGCTTTGCAAGTTGTCTGTCATGCTTTGCCATGATCTCAACTAACTGTGCATATGTTGTCTTCTGCGGATTCCAGCCAAGAACAGTCTTTGCCTTTGTCGGATCACCCCACAGATTATCAACATCAGTCGGACGGAACCATGCCGGGTTTACACATACAAGCATCTTTCCAGTCTGTGCATCATAGCCCTTTTCATCAAGACCAGTTCCCTCCCAACGGATCGTGATGCCATTTGCTGCAAATGCCTTTTCTGTAAAATCACGTACTGTATGCTGCTCACCTGTTGCAATGACAAAATCTTCTGGTGTCTCATGCTGCATAATCATCCACATGCACTCTACATAATCCTTTGCATAACCCCAGTCACGTAAAGAATCCATATTTCCAAGCTCCAAATGATCCTGCAGTCCCTCTGCAATACGGCCTGCTGCCAACGTAATCTTTCTTGTAACAAAGTTTTCACCACGTCTCTCAGACTCATGATTAAACAATATACCATTTACAGCAAACATGCCATATGCTTCACGGTATTCCTTTACAATCCAAAAGCCATACTGCTTTGCAACTGCATATGGAGAATATGGATGAAATGGTGTTGTCTCCTTCTGCGGAACTTCCTCAACCTTTCCATAAAGCTCAGATGTGGATGCCTGATATACCTTTGTCTTCTTTGTCAGTCCAAGTATACGGCATGCCTCTAAAATACGCAGAACGCCAAGTGCATCTACATCGCCAGAATACTCTGGTACATCAAAAGATACCTGCACATGTGACTGTGCTGCCAAATTGTAAATCTCATCCGGATTAACCAGACTTATAATACGAATTAATGATGAGGAGTCTGACAGATCTCCGTCATGAAGTGTGATTTTTCCCATCAAATGATCAATACGTGCTGTATTTGAAATAGACGCACGGCGTGTAATTCCATGAACCTCATATCCCTTCTCCAACAAAAACTCTGCCAGATAAGAACCGTCCTGTCCTGTAATTCCTGTAATCAATGCAACCTTAGCCATAGATATAACTCCTCTTTTGATTATTCTTGTTTTCAGTTTCCTCTTTATTTTATTCTTTTTAAAAGAAAAAAACAGAGCTTATCTTGCATTATTTTTGCACTATATTGGTTTTTACCATTACTGCCACTGCTTGCGGTATTTTTTGGGACTGATCCCCTCTGACTTTTTAAACATTCTGCTAAAATAGCCCGCTCCATCCATTCCAACAGCACATCCAACCTCATCTATCGTCATTTGTGTAAAACGAAGCAGCTGTTTTGCCCTTGTAATACGCCTTGAAATCAGATAGCTGCTGATCGTCACTCCATACGTTTCCTTAAAAATTTTCAAAAGATAATACTTATTAATAAAAAATTGCGCCTCTAAATCATCTAATGTAATTTTCTCAACATAATGCTCGTCCATATAATTTTTTACGGAAACTAGCTCCATACGCTTCTTTGAAATTGCTGAATTATCAGGATTCCAAGATTCCTGCATAAGAAGCGTTAAAAGTGTACTCAAGCTTTCATTAATTCGCATATCACGTATATAATCAGATGATCCTGCAAGCTTATACAACTGCTTCAAAAGTTCTTCAAATACTTTACTATTCTCCGGGTGAAATATTGGCAATCCACCTCGTTCTTTATATTTTTCATAAATTGCCGTCATACTTGTTCCATAAAAATGGCACCATGCAAGTGACCATAAATTTTCTGATGTACTGTGGCTGTATGGTTTTTGACAATCAATAAAGACACAGTCTCCCTGTTTTAGCTTATATTGACGTCCTTCATACGTTAAACTTCCTTCTCCATCCAAAACAAGGAAATATAAATATGATGTCAGCCCCGATCTGGTAGATGTATGTGGACTGCGTGCCTTCAGCGACCCTACTTCCTGCAAATTAAGAAGTGCACTGCGCGCAAATAAAGATGGGGTATATAAAATACGGTCAGACTGAACCGATGCTTCACTATTTAAAAATAATTCCTGCATAAAATTTCTACTCCGCCTATTTTTCTTTAACTTCATTTTCTAATACTGACAGTATACAAAACAAATTCAAGACATGCAAGCTAATCCTTCTTCAAAGGAAAACATATTTGCAAATTAATAAAATTGATGCTAATATAGCTGATATATACCTAACTTTATTGGGTTTATTAAAAAGGAGTCTCATCTTGAAGCAAAAACATTCTCATCGTCTTTGTTCTGTTATTGTTAGTATCATAGTTGTTCTTATTGTACTGATTGCTGTTTCGTTATTTTGGGTGAATAGCCATCTATGTTTTGTCGATTACACACCATATAGCTATTCTGAATCTGGTGATACAATCAAAAATCCATATGTTGGCTTGTACTCGATTCGCGGCTATATGTTGGCAGAGGATGCCACTTTTTCACTGCCTGAGGCAAATGCTGCAATTGATTCAAACAGCTCTTCTTTTGAACTATCACTGATTGAAATTAATCTGAAAAATTATGGAAATTGTGATCTTTCTGATAATGCACTTAGCCAAATTGATTCTATTTTGTCTGCATGGACTAAGACAGGCAGTCAGCTAATTTTGCGCTTCTTATATGATTGGGATGGTCAAAATTTAGAAAGTGAACCAAATGAGTTGTCACAGATTTTAATACATATGGAACAGGTTGGACCAATCGTAAATAAATATGCCTCATCTGTCTACATTTTGCAGGGAATTTTCGTCGGAAACTGGGGCGAGATGAATAATACAACACATATGGGAAATGGTGAGATGGAAACGCTAATTCAAAAGTTGGACGATGTTATTGATCCTTCTATTTTTCTTTCAGTTCGCACTCCTGCACAGTGGAGAACCATTGTAGGCGAGTATCATGACACCAAATTACCGCATTGTCCACAGCCAAATCTTTTGTCTTCCTTGGCTTCACGTCTAGGTTTGTATAACGATGGAATGCTTGGCTCTGCAAATGATACAGGCACTTACGGGGATAAGGCAGCTGCAGATTTGGATACAAATTATAGCGATGCGTGGACACGCGAAGATGAGCTTGCCTTTCAGAATGACCTCTGCCGTTATGTACCAAATGGCGGCGAGGTGATTATTGATAACGTATATAATGACTTTGATAATGCCGTAAAAGATCTTTCGCAAATGCATGTGTCTTATCTAAACAGTGACTATGATAGTACTGTATTAAATAAATGGAAAGAAACTATAGTAAATGGAACTGACGATGTTTGGAATGGAATGAGTGGATATGACTATATTGAACGTCATCTAGGCTACCGATATGTCCTTGACAGTTCATCGTTAAAATTTCATCCGTTGTTTGATGATACCGGAATGCTGACAGTAACAATTCGAAATGTAGGCTTCTCGAATTGTTACCGTCCTCTTGAAGCAAGCGTATATGTAGTTTCAGATCTAACTGGGGATTGTGTCGCTAAGGTACCTATTGATACTGATCCACGCCTATGGAACAGTGGGGAGTCTTCCTCATTTACAGTTCCAATTGATGTGCGCAGTCTGAATAATAGGGAAAATAATACTTATACGCTTTATTTAAAATGCAGTGATACCACCCTTAACCGCACAATACTATTTGCAAATACTCAGACTCCTACAGAATATGGATACGAGGTAGGGAATATCGGGGTATCAAGGGGGGGATGGACATTTGACTTACGGTAGGGTATACTTTAGTTAATTCAAATTACATTGCAAATATTGTGAAGAAAAAGAGACCAACAATTGTTTATGTTGCCAGCGCACAATATAAATTCTTAAGTCTTTTGTGCAAGATCCTCCCAGCTGCAGTCCGAGAAAAAATCGTAGGAAAAGTATATGGTTAAAGCTTTACTCATGCAATTCCAGCGGTAGTCCGTCCGGGTCATGGAAGAAAGTCATCTTCTTTCCAGTATAATCGTCAACCCTAATCGGCTCACATTCGATTCCTACCTCTGTCAGCTCTTTCACCGTCTGCTCCACGTTATCAACGCAAAACGCAAGGTGACGCAAACCACATGCCTCCGGGCGATTCACACGCTTCGGAGGATTTTCCTCTGCGAAAATCTCCAATTCCGTAAGCTCATTGACACGAAGATCTAGCTTCCAGTCTTTACGCTCTGGGCGGTAGTTTTCTCTGATGACAGAGAATCCCAGCTTGTTCACATAGAAATCCTTTGCGGCTTCGTAGTTGGATACGATTATTGCAATATGATGTATTTTTGATAAATTCATTTTTTCTCACACTCCATTTCTTTTATTTTAAGGGCTAAGCCAAGGGGACAGTAATTAATCTGGGTGCACAATAAAACAGCCACCACACTGTCCCCACTGGCTTTATCTGTTTTCGGCGTTTCCATTGTTAATGTAGTGCATGTAATAAGAAACATTATTATTGCCGAAAGCTGCTCTCAAATCTGCGTAACGATTCTTGTATGCAGTCACGTTAAATGATGACTTTGCCAGGCGTCCCTCGCGCATTCCATTTTCTACAAAGTGCTGCAGATATTTCTTGGGATCATCGCCAAAGGCAGCTCGTAAGTCTGCATAGTTCTTTTTATAATACTCATAATCGTACACTAGCGAGTAATCTATGCCATTGTAAATAGCTGTGTCAGAGGCAGTATTGCCGCTGCCTCCAGTAGAAGTGTTGTTTCCAGTCACTTCAAAAGTAGCATTTCGATGCTCAGCTTTTCCATGCTCCATATAATGTGTATAATACAAAGCGGTATTGTTACCAAATGCTGCCTGCAGATCCTTGTAATTGTTCTTATAAATCTTTACATCAAAGTCCCTACATGCCTGACGTCCTTCTGCCATTCCATTCTGCAGAAAATGCTGGAAATACTTAGCGGAGTCATCGCCAAAGGCTGCTCGTAAATCTGCATATGCATTTCGATAGTAGATATAGTCATATACATCGGAGTATTTCTTTTCTTCGGCAGATGCTACATAACCAGTGTTGGTATCATCCTTCTTATCATCAGAGGTATTATCCTTACTGTCTTGAAGAACTTCCAGTCCATCGCGGCCCTCTTTTAAACCATATTCCAGATAGTGAGCTACATATGCATCATTGTTATTGCCAAAAGCCTTTCTCAGATCCGGATAATTGCCCTTATAAATGTCGATGCTGAAATCATCACATCCTTGTCTGCCTTCTTTAATGCCAAAGGTAATGAAGTGATTCAATGCAGCAGAAGAATCATTGCCAAATGCCGCCTTTAAATCCGGATACTTGTTCAGATAATATTCAGCATCAAATACCGGCGCATAATCCACACCATTGTATATGGCAGATGGACGTTCGCTTGGGAAGACTCCGTTTGTTGATCCATCCCATCCGGCTGCTTTTCCTTTAAGAAGGTAGTGTTCATAGTAAGCATCCAGATCGTCCCCATATTTTCTGCTTAGCTTTGGATAGCGCTTACGGTATGCAGTAACGTCAAAATCATCGAAGAACCCATCCTCAATTTCAACTCCACATCCAATGATTAAACGATATTCACGTGTAGACCCATCTTCTGCAATTGCAGTTATCGTGGTTACTTCTACCTTATGCGATAAATCACCAATATTGTTGAATGCTATATTTGAAGTATCGGCTGCTGCTTTTACCTGAACATTCGCATAAATAGTATTCTTACCAACGTTATAATAGAAGTCCATCTGATCCTTATCAAAAGTTTTAATTATTTCTTGGTCGTTTACTGTTATTGAGTTTAGGCAGGTGTTTTGATTTTTATGTTCCGCCGGCCTTGGTGAAGATTCTGGACGTTCTTCATAAACTGGAATCAGGAATACGAAATTATTATCCATCTGGCCAGTCGTACTATAGGAACGTCGCACCTGATTTCCTTCAGAATATGGAGCCATAATATTGGTCATGTACTGATGCCAGTATTTACCATTGAACTGTCCGTCATAATCAAACTTCTGCGCATAAAGTGTATTCTGGTTGCGAAGAATATACTGATTAGCAAATTTTAAGGAGCCACCAATCAATGCTTTTGATGGTGTATCCCAGGCACCTGTAGATACAGAACCGTCTGGAAGCATCATAGTGGAACCAGTCTGAGCTTCTTTTAAACCGTTTTGCAGAATTTCATCTCTAGTGGAACCGGTTGCCTGAATATTGAAATAGTTATACAGACCTTCATAGCCGGCATAAGTACCTGAAATCATGGCAGAATTGCCTGATCCCTGCTCTTGTCTAACGCGGCTGGCAAGAGCAACCGGATTAATATTATACTTCTCTCCGACCCAGCAGAACAACCATGAATATGTATAATCAGTTCCTGGAACAGTTGCGTTTGACATAAAGCAATTTGCAAGAGTAGCTTCTACGGCAGCCTGGCTCTGATAGGACTCATAGGACAAAGACTCAAACATGAAAATATCATTCTCATTTAAGAAGTTTCTTGGATCCATATAGTAACGTACTGTTTCCTCAGATGCGCCAGCCCAATTTGGTTCCCACTGTTTCCATGTATTAGTACGGAAATCATAATCTCGATCTAAAAATGAACGATATCCCTCGTTATAATACATGCTCACAAGAGCTCGTGCAGGTGTCCCCATCTGCTGATTAATTGCATAGGAGAAAGAGTCGCCAACGTAAACTGGCTTAAAGATCCAGTTAGGATGTGCCTGATGAAGTGCGTTTAGTGCGGGCTGATAATCGGCAGGGAAACTCTGAGATTCATCCTTATCGAGCAACATTATTCCACTTTCGTCCAACTGCAAAGAATCTATACGAACATAACCTTCACTACTATAATCATTGACATCAAACATGATTCTAGCCCACACTGGCTCATCATTAAACAAGACAACACTTGTTACGTAAACTGAATATCCAGCCGGAAGTGAAGTGAATGCAGCTGCGTCCTCTTTCCAACTGGTATAGATCTGAGCATCTGCGTTCAAGTATGCCTTTGAATAATAGGTTTCCTCAACACCTTCGCCAAGAACTTCTTCGGTACTCTCCTCTTCACTGCTTTCTTCTTCAGTGATTTCCTCAGATGTTTTCTCTGCCGAGGTATCTTCCGTATTATCTTCTACTGATGCAGTCTGAGTGGATTCCTCAATGCTTTCAGTGGTATGAATTTCACTTGTAGCAGGATTCTCAATCGCCTCTGATGAGGACGTCTCCTGTGAATTTTCAAATTCTTGTGGCTGCGTTGTCGCCTCTTCTGGTGCAGTGAATGGCAGAGTTTCCTGTGTCTCTGTTGGCACAGCTTCTGCTGTAGTTGAGGTTTCTGGAACAGTTGTCACTTCAATCGTGGTGCTTTCTTCTGGTGCAGTGAATGTTGTTTCTTCTGCAAATGCTGGCATTACACAGGTCTGCATAAGACCAACAGAAAGTAAATATATAGTTCCTTTTTTTAACATATGTCTTTTCATTAAGATATTACCAATAAAAACTAGCAACCACGATCAAGCAAAAAACACTTTTTCTGTGGTTTCATTATTTTTTGGCGTCTCCTTTCCTTACTTAAACAAGTTTTTTGTGGCTGTTTAAGAACCTAACAGACAGCATACCTCTCAAACACGAATCATGTCAAGTGTTCGCTGCGGAAATGTATAATTGGACGGCTCTGTTCCCGGTGGATACTCTGACAGCAGTAATCCCGTTTCACGTATTCTTCTTTGCTGCTAATATCATCATTTTCTTTAACAACAACAAGAACACCTGATAATCCGTGTCATCCTGAAAAATAACCATTCTGCGTATTCCCC
>NZ_JAJEQN010000035.1:0-35599 GCF_020687335.1 Anthropogastromicrobium aceti | reverse complement strand
AAAATTCGACATCATTGTCCGATAATTGCAAAAAGTTTCTTGGCTTTCATCCCACGGTTAAAACCGTGGGCTTTCCCACCCGACTTTTGTAAATTTCAGAATTTACTGCCACCTGAAATGCCTGATTCCCAGGATTTACAAACATGCCCATACTTTCTCATTCCTTTCTGTTAATTTGGTTTCACCATAACCCGACATTTTTTATGATAAAATGCAATTCCATATTTCAAGATTTTCCGATAACCTTTGTTACACAGCTCCTGCACATAGTTTTTATCCTCGATTTGCTGTAACGCTCCACGGCAGTCTGTATCAAGGTTCTTTTCATCGCTACTATATTTTAGCTCAATCACAACTCCAATCTCATTCTCTGGTTCTGTTGTCTCTATAAGAATATCGCTAAAGCCATCGCCGGACTCTCGATTGGATAAAATCTCCCAGTCTCGCCTGTATCCTAAAATTCCAATCATCAATCCATGATAGAAATTTTCGTGAAGCGATCTGGCAAAATTATCGCGAATGCTAATCGTTTTTTCCATGTACTCAGTCAGTAGCTGTTCAACAGCCGCTTCATTTGACGATACGATTGCATTGCAAAAGTCTTCAAGCAACTTGCCGTTTTGGGCAACCTCCTTGCGAAACAAGGTTAACACACGCTCAATGATAATATTGCAAATCTCTCGATTGGGAACTGCAAGGCGGTAATACCCATTTCCGATATAACCGCGCTGCGTCAGATAGCCTGTCATAAAAAGTGTACTCCACAGATTGTCGATACTTGAATACAATTCCTTATACGTTATCATTTCATCTACCTTTTGTGTGATAAACTCGCCGTTTACCAACCGTTCCAACTCACCTTTTGTCAACATTCCGGGATCATTGATACTGTCGATGAAATGATTGATCACATCATTTCCACTTGTATTCATCCAATAATTTTTCGGCTCTGCATTTGGATTGCTGCGATGGTCATCGCAATAATTCACAACATCCCACGGACAATAGACATCCGCATTACCAAAGCGATAGCCATCGTACCATTCCCTTACCTGATTAAAATGACGATCCAATCCATAATATTTTAGCATTGATTTCACTTCTTCATTTGTAAAGCCAAATGTCTCATCAAACTCAACATCGGTAATTGAATACACCTTAAAATTATTTAAGCCCGTGAAAATACTTTCCTTTGCAATACGCAAACACCCCGTCAGCACAGCAAAAGCAAGACTCTCATTCGTCTTTAATACATTTCCAAAAATATTCCGAATCAAAAGAACCATCTCGTCATAAAAGCCATTTTCATATGCCTTTGCTAACGGCACATCGTACTCATCAATCAATATAACCACTTTTCGATTAAAATGTTTTTCAAGAAGCTTTGTCAGCCATAACATACTTGAACTCATAATTTTCATATTCATATCATCATCAAGCAGCTTACAAAATCTTTCTTTTTCATAATCGGTCAACCTACCGCTATTCTGCAAAAGTTGAAAGCTCGCTGCACTCTGATTTATAATCTCTACGAGTTGGACAACTGCCTCTTGATAAGATGCTGCATCCACGCCTTTTAAACTAATTGCAATCACAGGATACTTTCCCATATATCGCTCACACAGCGCCGCATTTTTTGAAATATGAAGCCCTTCAAATAAAGAGGGATCCGTTCCTATTTCAAAAAATCGTTTTAACATACTCATGTTTAATGATTTTCCAAAGCGGCGCGGCCTGGTAAACAAGGTTACTTTGCTTCTCTTTTCAAGAACTTGCTCAATCAATGCCGTTTTATCAACATAATAATAGCATTCCTCTCGAATCTCTTTAAAATCTTCGATTCCAATCGGAAGCATGAATTGATTTTCCATAATCCCTCCTTCTACTTTCTGCTTTCTGCTTTCTGAAAAGCGATGTCATCTCAAAAGTTCACACTGTTGTTTTTTGTTTGTATACTTATATGTTACCTCAAGTCAAGTAATTATGCAAGCACTTTTTGTAAAAGAAAAAGCGCTGCTCTTTGCAGCGCCCCTTCCATCAAGAAACTCCATCTATTGGCGTAAGTACACCGGCATCCATCTCATACACCTTATCACACAGACAACGGATATCCTCCATGTTATGGCTCGCAAGAAGAATCGTCGTCCCCTCTGCCTTTAAATTCAGAAAGATCTGGCGCATTTCCTCCACGCCTCTCTTATCCAGTCCATTCATCGGCTCATCCAAAATAATTAACTTTGGCTTTTCCATGATAGCCTGTGCGATTGCAAGCCTCTGCCTCATTCCGAGTGAAAACTTCGCCACCTTTTTTCTTCCGGTATCTCCTAATCCAACAGTCTCTAATACCTGTTTCACATCTTCCTTTGTGATCCGGTGACGAATCGCCGCCAGATTATACAGATTGTCATATGCATTTAAATATGGAATAAAATCCACATTTTCAATGATCGCGCCAACATCCTGTGGAAAATCCACATCCTTTCCCACACGTTTTTTGCCTACAGTCACCGTACCCTGTGTTGGCTTTAGAAAGCCTAAAATCAGCTTCATCATAACTGTCTTGCCAGAACCATTTCGTCCCACAATGCCATGAATCAGCCCTTCTTCAAATTCAATCGAAAGCGGCTTTAACACCTCAACCGACCGGAAGCTTTTTGATACACCATCCAATATAATATAAGGTTCCATATACACACCTCGCTTTTTAGCTATAATCGTATCTGCCTATTTTCAGATTCATGACAGCAAGCGGCACAAGAATCATTCCTGCCAAAAACAGACACGCATAAGAAAACGTTGGATTAACACGATTAAATGCAGTCGTGCTTAAGTTTCCGACACGACTCATGCTGAATGGAGAGATAAACAACAAATATTTACTTGTCACTCCGACTCGCACAACCGTTGCCCAATAGTCCATCGCAATTCCGATTCCACCGATTGCAATACCAGGACCACTCGGCCACAGCATATGAAGCATCATAGTCAGAAAACCAGTTGCCATTCCAATCATCAGGCAAAGAACAATGCATCTGCCAAACAGCTGCAGCGCCGTTGTCTGGCGCATGACCGAAACTGGGAATGAAAAATAATTGGAAATTCCATAGCCAAACGGTGCATTTATCATCTTTACAAAGGTTGTCGTCCACGCTGTCTGAAATGTTACCTGCGGCACAATAAGAAGCAGCAGTAATAAAAATATATATGCAAAATAGATCACTGTAATTGCGACAATATACACGATCTGTCCCCAGAGCCAGCTCCTTCGGGAAGTACGCAGCAGATACTGGTACACACCATCATCACGATATGGAATGTCACATATAATCAGCACAAAACCAATCCATATAGTAAACGACGTATACATATTGTTGGTCACAACAAGAAACATCTCCATAATGCCAATTTTCTGTCCCGACTCCATCAGACCACCACGCACATCACCAAAATAGAGATAGAAAAAGACGGCCAGACAAATACAGATTACAAGTGTTTTTCCCTGAGACAGACAGCGCTGAAAATTTAATTTTACATAGGCGTTCATTCTTCTCATGCTATCCATTGATCCCCCTCCATTTCATCTCTCGGTAATAAAGAAATCCAAGCACTGCGTATGCGGCGAGATTCCGGGTGAGGCAGATTATCAATCCGCCGTCAGCAGCCCTTTCCATTCCCACTGGTGTATATAAAGTCCAGGTCATCAAACCACCCACATAAGCTCCCAGTCTTGTAAGAAGAAATGGCATCGCATAAAATACATAACGGTTTGTACAAAACACAGATACGCATAATCCAATCAATACATAAATACCAATCTGAAATGAATATCCCAATGCATACAAAACAGTAGTCGGATAATATCCAATTGATAAAGCCAATTTATACCAAAAAGGTTCTATGTTCCCAGATATTGTTCCTCCAAAAAGTTGTTTTATTGATTCTACTGTACTTCCTTGTCTTACCGCAGGTGCAATGCTTATACATAAAACAAAAAACAACAACACACTTATCATATACAATATAATTCCACTCAATACCGCAGATACAATTTTTGCGAAACAATATTTCATCTGACCAGAACGCATCTGCATCAACCAGTCATAATGTCCTTTTCGTTCATCAAAATAATTACCCGCTGCTGCTATTGGAAAAATTAACGTCTGTATAAAAGCGGTCACACCATAGTTTTCTGTAAAATAAAATAAACTTAAAATTCCAGACTCATGGTCAGCTCTCAAATCAGTTTCTACTCCCAATATCATAATTCCAATATACACAATTATACATACAAGCGCAGCTGGTTTTTGTAGTATACGTTTTAATTCCCTTCCTATCATAGAGCATCACCGTCCTTTACTCCCGATCTGAAATTTTTAAATACTCCGTCTGAAAATCTTCTTCAAAATCTACTGCCATTGTAAATGTATAGCAATATGGCATTGTCACATCAACAAGACCTGCAAAATACCATAACTGATCTGATCCAGATGATGGATCAATCATTTGCTTCACATAAAGTCCGATGTCATATACATACTCATCTTCATTTGTTCCCATATCTATTGGAATATATTGAATTTCAACTTGTAATGAATCCTCAATTGGATTTGTTTCCAATGGCGGAATCTGTAACCCATTCCATACAGCATCATATACCGCCTGTAATGCATCCTCATCTGAAATCCGCTGCCGCGTTGAAACACTTTCACGCTCAACAACCTCTGAGGCTTTTTGTATCAACATCGTATATCCCGTATCTTCCATAGAGATTTTCGCAAGCTGACCATAATATTCGGTTCCATCACCCTCGCCTCCAATCGAATAGCCCTCTGGCGATAGCTTGATTCCATCCTGCTGCAAATAATAGGTATATACTGCTCGATCACCATTTGCAATATCCGTTTGTTTGGTATATTCATCCATTATATCAATATTTAATGCCTGTAATAAATCTTCTCCCTCTTGACGTCTTATTTCTTCATCTGGTATTTCATTTTTATAAGTAACGATTATTGCTAAAAAACCAACACCGCTCTGTGAAATCAAAATCGTCCTATCCTCACCATCATATTCATTTCTTTCACTTATCAGCGAATCCTGATTTGTAACTAACGCTTCATCCCACTTTCCTTCACCAAAATATGCATCCAGAATTTCAGATGGTCTAAAATCTCTTGCTCTCATCAAAAGTCGGTCTGCACTCATCGGGTCTACTGCTTCCTCTGCCTGCGTTTCTGATTCCTGTTCGATTCCCGTTTCCTGCTCTGTCTCGTTTTCAGCTCCCTGCGCCACAAATGAATACATACTGGTCACGCTCATCATTGCCGCTAACATACATACACTGATTCGTTTTCTCATACACGTTTCCTCCATTTTTCTTAATAGCACTTAAGCCTGCAGAATATCTGCAGGCCTAAGCTTCTCTTTTCAATACTCACTTTACGGTGTAAACCTTACGTTAAAATTTGCTCCTTTAGTCGATTGTGAATGCGTTGCTATTCGTCCTACATAAGTATCTCCGTAAGTGCCATATCCAGAATAGTAATAAAATGTATATGTTCCTGTTCCAAATACTGCTTGTACATCAGATACTGCTATTGCTCCACTTGCATTTCTTACACGTGCTGCCAACGGATGTGCATTCACATTTGGATCATAATTGGCAACTGTAGTAAAACTCATTGTCGCCGGTACTCCAGTCGGAGTTGTTTTCTTTGTTATTGGAGTCGTTGAAAATGCTCCACCCTGTGAAAGTGCATTTGCATAAAACGTTGTATCTGCCAACGTAGGTACTGCTACGCACGCTGCTACTCCTAATGCTGCTAATGCTCTTTTTAATTTAAATCCCATAATTTACTCCTTTCCTATAATGTTTTTTCGTTTCGTTCTTGATAAGCTTATCGTGTCTCTACTATAGCAAATGTAAATAAGTTTATGTAAAACTGTCCTTAAAATCAACATTTTTGACTTTCAAATCAACTTTTCTTCGCTTATTCACCCCAATATTTCTGGATAAGTTGTTTGAAATACTTTATTTTCCCTCTGCTTATCCAGAATTTATCTCCATTTTTCATTACAATTGCCCCATTGTGAACACATTCTACAAACGCAAGATTACAAATAGTACCTCTATCAACCCATATAAAATCATAATTCGTAAGTCCTTCAAATATTTCTTTTAATGTTTTGCGAACTCTTATTTCTCTTTCCCCCTGAACTAAAAATATACTATATTTTCCCTCATGTGTAATACTTTGAATATCTTTATATAAAATACGCCATGTTCCAGCCTGATTTTTCATAATGTAACATTGTTTTTTTCTTTTTTCCATTGCAGCCTTTACATCTTCTATAATATTCTCAATCTCATCATCAGACGCATTCTTTGCAATGATTTGAACTGATTTGATTGGAAACGCTAAAGTTGGTTCAAGTTTATCTGCTAAAACTAAGAAAAAGGCTTCAGAATCTCGCTCACGCACAGTCTTCATTAACTGCTTTTCTTTTTCTGTTCGCCCCTGCTGAATCACCAATATGTATAAATCAAAATACACCCTATCTTCTACTTCATATCGCAATAATGCTGCATTCTTAAAATAACTAATTCTAATCATTGTTTCATCTTTTTCAAAAATTTCATTTATCTTCTCTGTTAAGGCAACCGCTTCGTTTTTATCATCACATACCGCAATTTTAATCATAGTCCCTCGTTCCCCCTTTTTGTATTTTTTCTATTGCCAGAAAATTATTTATGTCGTTGTTTACAATATACTATACTTCCACTTAACCTACAATACGTCGTATTTGAGACAGATTTTGAAATGTGTCAAAACCTGTCTCAAATACGACGTATTGTCTCTTTTAATTTTCTGTTTTACAATAAGAAAAAAAAGAAAAAGGAGATTTTATCTATGAAAAAATTTAAAGTTGTATGTTTCACCTTATTAGCCGCTTCAGCAATAGCTTCTACCTTTTATTTTACTACTGCCAAAGCAGCTAACTCCAAAAATCCTGATACTATTATTGAGACAGAAGAGGCTTCCACAGAAGAACAGCCTTCTATTTTGCCACAAAATGATAGACCTAGTAAAGTTGGTTCATGATACATATTTTTCCATATTCTCTTGATAAAATTTTACACTATTTTCTGAATAGAAAAAGCTTGCAAGTTGATATGAGATAAGAAAAAGCTTTCTTCGCCAATTTTGGTATTCTTCTTTTTTATCAACTTCTTCTTTTTCTAATTCATATAAACTCCAACAAATATCATATAGAAAAAAATCAACATCCTCTATGGTATCATTTAATAATGCTTTTATAATTTTCTTATCCTTTTGCATTGATTGTCTATATAATTTATGATCACCCAATAAATTAACCAATCCGGTTGTTATCACAACATAACCTCTATAAGGAATTTGAGTACGTTTCATTTGTAACTCAAAAGACTCATACAACGCTTGATAAATCTGTTTTGCGCACTCATACTCACCAGATTTTTCAAGTTTATCTGCAATATTCCCAGCTAGACTCCCCTCCTCTATCTGGAACACCCACATATTCCATTTTTCCAGCGGAAGTTCTGGCATTGTACAGGACAACGCCTCTTTTAACATTCGCAGATATTCATCTGAGGCCAACTTCTCTCGCTTATACAAAATATTGCTTTCCATAAACAGCACTTCCTGCCGATTTAATGGCACGTTCACATCCAGTTTTTCCTTAAAGCTCTGAAAACTTTCCCATGCGTTATCCCATTCTTCGCGTATAATGAAGTCAACAATTTCCTGTCTCTGGTGCAGCACTTCCAGCGAATCAGTCTCAAGTAACAGCTGCCCTTCTAGTCCCGTCTTATGATAAAACTGCATGAGCATTTCATAATTTCTGCCAGAAGGTCGATGCGTCCCCGCCTCTATTTTCTCTATCTGTCGCGCAGTCAGATGGTCTGGATTCGCAGCCGATACCTTTGCCGCTGACAATCCCATTGCTTTTCTAAGCATTTTAAGTGTCAGTCCAATTTCATGCGTATTGCTGACACTAATGCTCTGCCACATTCTCTTTTTAGGGTGCGAAAACAACCGATATAATTCCTCAAATGTCTTGAGAAATTCTGTTACCTCTGTCTCTTCTTCCTTGTATTTCTGATCCTCTTTTCCTTTTACGCTAATGCATTCTAACACATTAAGCAGTTCTTCCAAAACAAAAACAACATAACGCTGTGAGTACTGATGTCTGAGTAGCTCAAGTGCTTCCATTCCATATGAAAACGCTTTTTCTTCATTGCCTGCATACAATTCGAATTTCATTCCAAGAAGTGCCACCTGTGGATAAATCAATATCTGAACCTTTGGTTCAAACTTTGCCTGTTTTACATAGTCGGCTACCTTCTTGTGCATCTGCATAGCTTCATCTGTCTTACCGATAAGAAGCAGACAATTTGCCAGAAGCAAAATACTTTCCAACTCACAGGGAGCCAGTAAAAACTTTGACAGCTTCTTTTTTTCCCATCCATCGGGTAATGTACATAGTACCGTCTGCTGTGCGCTTTCCACCAGATTTTCTCCCTCTGATTTTTCACGTTCAACGTCAACGCTCTTGCTCTCAAAACTTTTTTTGTACGCCTGCATCAGAAGAATGGTCTGCATTTTCCTTAAAAACTGCTCTTCAAATGGCGTTTTTTTCGATACTTTTTCTGATACGTTTCTAGTAATTGCTGTGCTTTCTGCGGCTGCTCAAAAATGATCAGACAGATATCCTCGCGGTCTCTCCATCCGTTCAATTCTCTTGCATCTGCCATTACCTCAAAATATTCAGTCGGCACACCTAGTCTTTGCAGCAGATAGTCACCTATCATTTTCTTCCATGGTATGTCGCCATTTTCCATTTTCCTAAGCTCAGTTCTGGTGCAGACACCTCTTGATATTTTTTGTTCAGAGATGCCGCTGCGGCATCGTTCCTTATACATGAATTTTCCGCAATATTGGTTGTACCGCCGCAGCCATAGTAATTCCTCTTTGTTCATATATTATTATTCAATCCACACTCTTTTATCTAATGCCGGGCAGCTGATGCATACCTTTACATCTTCTTTTGGCTTTACATAGACAATCAATCTGCCATTGTGTGTCTTTCTGTGTGACTCGCAGTATGGCGTTAGGTCTGCTAAATCACCGTTTTCTAGTCCGAGAAGTGTTCCTCCTATTACCTCTGCCGTGATTTCTAGATCTTCTGCCGCAAGAACACCATTTTCATCGGTAAGTGAAACCTCGATCTGCATCACTTCTTCCTTATTTATAGTTTCTTCTGCATGCCATACATTTGCAGACAGCTCGACTGCTTTTCCTGCTGTCTGAATGCTGCACTCGGCTTCGCCGCACACTGCCTTAAGTACACCTGGCTCATAAGCAAAACGCCATTCGGTGCAGCCTTCTTTTTCAAGATATGTTCCATCGTGCAATGACTTTTCACCATCAATACCAACTATACTAAGAGAAATAGTTTCTTTTTGCACATTTGTGAAGACGCGTACAACGACATTTTCTCCGTCTGTATAATTCCAATGTGCATTCCACGGTCTCCACTCATGCTCATCACCATCATCTGGGCGTGTCAGGATACAAGCAAATGGTTCTGTGCTCCAGAATGCCTTTCTTCTATAGAAGCCCGGCTTTTCAAATCCTGCAAGATCCATTAAACCAGCTGATGAACCATGAATCGGCCATCCATGTGCCTCTCCAAGATAATCAATTCCTGTCCACAAAAACTGTCCGCTGATATATGCATTGTCGCGCACCGCACACCACTGCTCGTAGCCGCCGCCGTTTTCGCTGCCTAAAAATGGCTTGTCTGGAAAACGTTTGTGGCTTTCCTCATACAGATGCTCTTTATAATTGTAGCCCACAACATCAAGTGCATCAAAAAATCCAATATGAGATGACAGCTCTGGGAAGGCTGCTGCCAATGTAACTGGTCTTGTGGTATCCTGTGTGCGCACAATCGCTGCCAACTCCTTTGCAATTGTGCTAAGTCGCTCAGCATTTGGCTTATCCGGGTCATACTGACGCTCCTTTGCCGGCTTGTTGGCATCGTTGTTTCCTGTCATGGTTTCAAATAGTGGATGGCAATATGGGTCATTCGGGTAGTCGATCTCATTTCCAATGCTCCACATAACGATGCTTGGATGGTTGCGGTCACGGCGTACCATATCGGCGAGATCACGCTCATGCCACTCTGGGAAATCTTCTGCGTAGCCCTCATGCTTTGGCGGATATACATTATGACCGGTAGACCACTTATTCTTCGGATTTTCCCACTCATCGAATGCCTCATCCATCATTAAAAGTCCAAGCTCATCACAAAGATCATACAACTCTGGCATATGAGGATTATGACTGCAGCGGATTGCATTACAGCCACCTTCCTTCAATTTAAGCAGTCTGCGAAGCCATACCTCACGATACATTGCTGCACCAAGACAGCCGCCATCATGATGAACACATACGCCCTTAAACTTTGTTTCCTTTCCATTCAGGAAAAAGCCTTGATCAGCATCAAATGAAAATGTTCTGATACCAACGCGCTCTTTATCTAATACAATCACATTTTCATCTTCTTTTTCAAATGAAATGCAAAGCTCATATAATGATGGTGATTCACAAGACCAAAGCTTTGGTTTTCCAATCATTCCATTTAAATAGAAGGTTTTCTTCTCGTGTGCCTCCATTGCAGCAGGTACTCTAGCAAAAACAACCGACTCCTCATCACTTCCACATAGCTTTAGACTAGCAGTCAATGTTCCAATCACACGCTCATCCAGCTCATTTACAATCTCTGCATCTGCACAAACAGCCGCTGACTGCTCATCTGCTCTTGACACATTAAAAGCAACACCATTCCATACAGCATGAACCTGCTCCTCCACTACAAGATATGCCTTGCGGTAAATACCAGAGCCTGTAAACCAGCGTGAATCTGCTAAATCAGTATGGCATACACGCACAGTAATCTCATTATCAATCGCGCCAAACTGAACAAAGTCAGTAATATCATAGCTGATCTGTGTATAACCATAAGGACGCTTTCCAATGTGATAGCTGTTGCACCATATTCTACTATTTTTATAGATTCCATCAAATACAACTCTCACGCGCTTTCCCTTATATGCTTCTGGAAGTGAAAAACGCACGCGATACCAGCCAATACCGCCGCTTAAATATCCAGTTCCGCTGGAATTAGTCTGCTCAAACGGCATGTGTACTGACCAGTCATGTGGCAGCGTAACGCTAGTCCACGCACTGTCGTCGTATCCTTTGTACCATGCCTGCGGCACCTCGCCGTAGTGAAATTTCCAGTTCTCGTTCAGTGTAATATATGTTCTATCCATGATTTTTTCTCCTATTAAAAAAGGGCAGACACATTACAATGTCCGCCCCAGCTTCATCAGCCGATATCCGGCTCATCTTTTAAGGTTATTGTTCCTGGCTGTTTGCCGTCTGTCTCGAATACGACGATTTCATTTCGTCCTTCTTTTAACAGCGGTGCCGGAATATAAAGTCTCTTCTGTGGTCCGATCTCCCAGAATCGTCCCAGATTAAATCCGTTTAAGAAAATGCATCCCTTACCCCATCCTTCGAAATCGAGGAAGGTATCTCCCTTTTGGTCCACGTCAAGCGTAAAGTGATAAAATGCCGGAAGTCCCTCTGTATAGCCCTTTGTATAATCGAGCTTTTCGATGTTGTCAAGCGGCAGGCAATACTCTTCCCAGTTTAAGTGAGTGTGACCGTTGATCTGTACGTGTCCGTCGATACCTTTTCTCTGATGCTCCATTCTTGGTCCGAAGTTTACACGTCCCATGTTCTCAACAAGAATATCAAGCGGTGCACCCTTCTTAAAGGTAACTGGCTTTCCATCTTCCTTTGCAAAATCCTCTCCTGCCTTTGCCTCAAAAAGAAGCTGTCTGTCATAAAGCGTTACAAGCGGTTTCTGATCGACAAAGAGATTTGCACGGTCATTTGCCTCATACAAACGGATCTTTTCAAGATTCTGCTCTTTCTCAAGCTTTGTATGGTACAAAATATATCCATAATTTTGTCCTAAACGCTCCATAGAAGTCGGGAACTTGCATTTTACAGGTGCTGAAAGATCATCAAGAGATTCAAAGAGTCCAACTCTTGCATCATACTGTAAGGTTCCGTATGCTTTCTTCTCGATCTTTGTGCTGTATGTTACTTCCGGAATCGGTGCATACTTGCGGATAACTTCCTGATAGCGGCGATATTTCTCTGTTATATCACCAGACTCTGTAAGTACGCCATCATAATCATAGGAAGTAACATCTGGTGTCAGCTCATCGTAATAATTAGATCCATTCATAAAGCCAAAGTTTGTGCCGCCCTCAAACATGTAAATATTGACATGGCCAAGCTCAAGCATCTTGTCAAGATCCTTTGTGCTCTCCTCCAAATTTCCTCTCATATGGCCGCCATTGCCCCAATGGTCAAACCAGCCAACCCAGAACTCGGTACACATTAAAGGACCGCCATTTGTATACTGCTTCAATATTTCAAAACGCTCCTCGGTGCGTGAACCAAAGTTTCCAGTCGGAAGAGCACCTTCTAAGTGACCACAGGAAAGAGACTCATGCATAGGTCCATCTGATGTAACAAGAGGTACAACAGTACCAAAATCGATCATGATCTGCTTCATTGTCTCAAGATACTCTGTGTCATCACCATAGTAGCCATACTCATTTTCTACCTGCATCATGATGACTGGTCCGCCGTAGTTTACCTGAAGCGGTGCCAAAACCTTGAACAATTCTTTATAATAAGAACGAATATGATCTAAGAACGGCTTATAGCAGCCGCGAAGCTTCATGCCATCCTCTGCCAAAAGCCAAGCCGGCAGTCCGCCAAACTCCCATTCTGCACAGATATATGGTGATGGACGAATAATCACCCACAGACCTAACTCCTGTGCTGTTTTTACAAATTTTGCAATGTCGAGCATTCCGTCAAAATGGAACTCGCCCTTATTTGGTTCATGCATGTTCCAAGGAATGTAAGTCTCAACTGTATTGCATCCCATCGCCTTTAATTTTTCCAGACGATCCTTCCAATACTCCGGAACTACACGGAAATAGTGGATTCCACCAGAGATGATCTGAAATGGCTTGCCGTCCAGATAAAAATTGTCTTTGATCTCAAATGTATGTGTCATCATTGCTCCTCTTTCTAAATTATGTTACAAAAAAGAGCAGGATGACCAAAGGTCACCCCGCCCTTTACGCGTTTACTGACCCATTACTGTGGGTAGTTACTATTTTTATTATTCTGCGTCACCGTAAACTTCGGTCAGCTGCTTCTGAAGCTCTTCGATAACGATATCCATACCTGCATCCTTTAAAGCCTGCTGATACTCAGCAACGATTTCTTCTGCGGTGCCAGTGTACTTACCACTTGCGATCTGCTTCATGTAGTTTGTATTAACCTCACCGATATTGTTGATGTAGGACTGAATGTCATCAACATTTGCAACAAACTTGCCATAAGGATAACCAATTGATGCATCCTCTAATTCTTTATACATCACATCAATCTTGTCCCAATCCTTTGTAGCGTCACGGATCTCTAACAGATCGTTACGTCCCCACCAGAAATTAGTTGTGATGGACTCAGTATCAGAATTATAAGATTCTGGAACAGTACGAAGACCTTCATCGTTTACATCCCACTGAACACCCTTCTGACCATAGTTGATCAGGTCGTAGCACTCAGCATCATTTCTCAGTAAATCATAAACCATCAGAGCTCTCTCTGGGTTCTCAGAACCGTAGGAAACTGCCATTGCACCGTGAGTAATATTCAAAGCAGTAACATTCTTTTCTTCCTCGCCGAACCAGAAGAAGCCAACCTCAGCACCCGGTACGTTCTCTGGAGTCTTACTTACAAGATCAGTCCAAGTCTGAGTATGATGCTGCTCAGCAGCGGTCTTTCCAATCTTGAAGTCCTCTCTGTTATCAGCAGAAGTATTGTTCAGAACGTCTGTCTTCCAAACGCCCATCTCATCCCATTCCTTCATTGTCTTTGCAAACTCAACCATCATATCTGCATCAGTATAGTATGGGCTAACGATGGTGTACAGGTCATCCTTTGTACCTCCCCATAAAGCTGCTGATGACAAACCATCGATTGCTACGAAATCGCTGTGGGAAGAAACCCAGCCGCCTGCCATAGTTGCATATGCACTACCATCAGAATCCCAAGGAGTTACGATACCAAGCTCATCCTTGTGCTCGCATACATACTTGAAATATGTAGTCATATCTTCCCAGCTGTGAACGCCATTCTCAAGACCTGCCAGCTTTGCAAAATCAAGACGATATGCAAAACCATGATTTGTCCACTGTGCGTAGTTATCCTCTGGCATCAGATAAATGTTGTCATTGTACTTACACAGATCCCAGTCTTCCTGCGGAACAGTCTCATAAGTAACTGGTGCATACTTTGCAAGCATCTCATCACTTAACTCAAGGAAAGCACCATTCTTTGCGTTTGGCCATGCATCCAGCCAGTCAGTAGCGGTACCAACTAAGTCTACAGAACCATCCATACGAGCCAGAGTCAGGTTGTAGTTTGACAGACAGTCAGTCCAGCCAATGTAGTAAATCTGCAGCTCTGCGTTAACCTTCTCTGTCAGGATTGCATTCAGCTCATCTAACATCTTCTGTGTTGCATCGTTTGTCGGTGCATCACCAGGAGTCATGTAATTGATAACTACATGCTCAGATGTATCAACATCTGCCCACTTCTCTGCCCAAACATCATCATAATTTGGAACCTCGCCCGTAGTTGCCTCTGCTGCTGCGCTTGTAACCTCTTCTGCTGCTGCGCTGCTGGACTCTTCCTCTGCGAATGCCGGCATTGATGCGAACATTGTTCCAACCATAGATGCTGCCAATGCGGATGCAAGAAACTTCTTCTTCATATTAAAATCCTCCTTCTTTGTGCGAGTCTTCTCCTCGCTTGCTTTCTTTGTTAAGTATCTATTAATGCAGGCTTTCCTGCTATTAATCAAAAATCATTAGCCCTTTACGGCTCCAACTGTGATACCGCCGATAAAGTAGCGCTGTACAAATGGATAAATCAGAATAACTGGTCCAGTTGCTAAGATTGCATTTGCCATCTTAAGTCCATTTGACGGAAGATCGGACAAGTCAACATACTGACCTGCTACTGTACTCTTTAAGCTGTTTGCCTTATTTACAACCTTGTACAGAGTATACTGCAATGGATAAACACTCATCTTCTCACTTAAAAACAGTGATGACTGATACCACTCATTCCAATAACCAATTGCAAGGAACAAACCGATTGTTGCAAGTGCCGGCTTTAACATTGGAAGAATCAATGCGGTGAAAATCTTCATATCACCAGCTCCATCAATCTTACCAGACTCGGTGATCTCATGAGGAATAGACTTTACAAAGTTCTTCATCAAAATGATCAGCCAAGATGACATCAGAAGCGGAAGCCATACTGCTAAGTAGTTATCCTGCAGCTTGTAGGTCTGTGTCATCATCAGGTAGTACGGAGCCAGACCTGCTGAGAACAGTGTGGTAAAATAGATGTAGAATGAGATTGCATTGCGGAATGGGAAATCCTTTCTCTGCAAAGCATATCCAGTCATGGAAATGATGCCCAGACCAACGAGTGTACCAGTTAAGGTCATCGTAATAGTCAGTCCATAAGACTTCCAGATTGCACCACCCTGAAGTACCATCTCATAAGCCTTTGTTGTAAACTGCTTCGGGAACAGCTGTGCTCCTTCTGTACGGATCACTTCCTCAGCTGTAAATGAGGTTCCAATAATAATCAGGAATGGTAACACGCAAGCCAACGCATAAAGTGTAACTACTACATATCCTATTGTACGGATTATGATATCGGAGCGATCCAGCTTGATTTTCGTACCTTTTACTGTCGATTTTGCCATTTCTTTCTCCCTCCTTAGAATAATGCGTACTCAGGATCGATCTTCTTAACAGCAAAGTTGCTTGCCATAACGATACAGAATCCGATGATTGACTGATACAAACCGACTGCAGATGCTGTTGAGAAGTTAAAGTCTGTGATTGTACTTCGATATACGTATGTCTCAATAATATCAGTAGTGTCATACAACAATGGGTTCGTTCCGACGATGTTGTAGAACAGACCGAAGTTTCCTTTTACGATACCGCCAAGTGCGAACAAAAGTAAGATAACGATTGTGCTTCGAAGACTTGGCAGAATAATATAGCGAATCTTCTGGAAACAGTTTGCACCGTCCACTCTTGCTGCCTCAATGATAGAAGTATCAATACCGCAGATAGATGCAAAATAAACAACTGAGTTATAACCAGTTACCTGCCACAGATATACGACAATTAAGATTGGTGGCCATACACTCTTATCGGAATACGGCTGCCATTTTTCCATACCCAGCTTTACTAAAATACCATTGATAAATCCGGTATCGTAGTTTAACAAGTTGAATACAAGGAAACCAACAAGAACCTGTGAGATGAAGTATGGAAGGAACATCAATGTCTGTGAAACCTTCTTAAAATACTTATTGTGGATCTCGTTTAACAAAACTGCCATTAACATCGCAATGATGTTTCCTAAGAAGATGAAAGCCAAGTTGTAAAGAATCGTGTTCTTTGTCAGGTCGAGGAGCTTTCCAGACTGCATTAGAAACTCAAAGTTTTGCAGACCCACAAACTTGCTTCCGAAAATACCGTCTCTGTAATTGTACTTAACGAATGCCACATAGATACCTGGGAGCGGCATGTAGTTAAATGCAAAGAAAAATACGATTGCCGGTACACACATAAGTGTCAGTACACGATACTTTTTCAGGTTATAGAAAAAACCATGCTTTTTCTTGTACTGATACTGGGGTAAAGTTGATGTTGTCTTTCCCATGTTACCCTCCTTAATAATAAAGAATAAAATTTGAATTTCAGCCCCTGCTGCGCTCATAGTTTATAGGTTTATTTGACGCATTCGTGAAACCGCTTTCATCTTTCTCATAAAAAAATAAATTCATGACACATTATGTATATTTTCTATCAGAAAGGTGAGGTTTCATTCGTGCATTTCAACTATCCTTGCTGAAACCCTTTTCATAGCTTTATTATATATTTTTTATCTGATATGTCAACATATTTTTGCGCATTCTAACATCTTTGTAATAACTCACTAATATACAAGCCTTTTTATTGTGCATGTTTTACAATTAAAATAGGAGTGAACATATGTCACTCCTTGATTTCTTGTTATACTAGCTTGTTTTGCCTATTTTCTGTCCTACTTTGGCCTTATGAAACCACTTTCATATTCCTCAAAGATTTTCTTCAGGCACATGTGTGCAGGAATCTCTTACACTAATACCAACCGGAACCATATAGTCCTCAGGGCATGTCTCGTTCTCTGATGCACGGATTGCTGCCTCTACAAGATGCTTTGCAAACTCTGTATAGTTGGCTCCTACTGATGTCAATGCTGGTGTCAATGCACCTGACAGGTACGTATTATCAAATGCTACTACTGAGATATCCTGCGGAACACGAAGTCCTTCATCGTGAATTGCCCTAAGTACACCTGCTGCCGTAAAATCGTTGATTGCCACTATTGCTGTTGGTCGATCTGGATTTTTTAAAAGCTTTTTCGTACAGTTGTAACCGCTGTCATTAGAATAATCAATGGAATCAAATACGTAATCTTCACGATATACAATTCCTCTTTGCCTAAGCATTGTGCGATATCGCATACGCTTTTCCAGTGTAGACTTCGCATCCTTTCGTCCGCCAATTGTTGCAATCTTTTCATGACCAAGACTAAATAAATAGTCCATCGCCAGATCCATGCTGCCGCCCTCATCAAGATGTATCTTACAATTTCTCACACCTACAGGACGATTTGTTGCTATAATCGGTGTGCTTTCCAAGATATGATTAAGCTGTTCTACATATTCTTCATCTACCGCAATTCTGTCTATTACACCGCCAACTACGATAATTGCATCCACCTGCTGCTCATACAACTTCATTAACTGCTTTTTTTCAAGCTCTGGATCACCCAACGACGTAAGCATCAACAGCAGATAGCCTGCTTTATCTGCTGCTTTTTCACATTCTGTCGCTACCGCTGAATAGAATGGGCTATAAATATCAGCAATCATTAGACCAATCGACCTTGTTTTTGAGTTACTAAGACCTTGTGCCAGCGCATTTGGTGTGTATCCATATTTTTGTATCACGCTTTGTACTTTTTCACGCTTTTCTTTACTGACTCTGGCGTTATTGGTCAGCACGCGCGAAACTGTTGCCGGGGATACACCAGCCTCTTTTGCGATTGTATAAATATTCGCACGCTCTTTTGCCATAAATGTACCATGCCTTTCTGTCACCCGCTGTGCAATTTTTATTCAAGCTGTCCTTTGCAAGCGGTTTCAAACCTCTTTTCTTTAACTATACATGATATTTTTTTCTTTGGCAATGGGAAATTTTCCTATTTTCAAGGAAATTTGTACTCTAACAGTTCACGCGTCATGCTAGCTGTCTCAGTAAACTGAGACGACAAATTTCATGCTTGCATAGAAATTTGACAGATCAGCAGGACGAAGTGGACGCCCGTTCATGAACAAAACAAAGTTGCGCGCAAACTTGTTTGCTGTTAGCAACGGCGCACGGAACGTGCGGTTTTGCGAATGGGCGTCCAGTGAACTGTAAAAGCCCTTCGGTGCAGTGATTTCGTCATCGGACCAAATAATAGCAAAAACCACTGGAGATCATTCCCCAATGGTTTTTATACAAATTTATGGCTTTTATGCGTTCTTGTAGCGATTGTACTCGTCTACGCAAAGAATCTTTCTTGCCAGTTCGACTTCTTCCTTGGTTGGAGTCGGTACACCTTCAAGACCATACTTGATTCCAAGCTCTTTCCATTTGAATACTCCGAGTGTATGGTATGGAAGTACATCGATACGATATACATTATTTAAGGTGCTGATGAACTCATGAAGTTTTGTCAGTGACTCTTCGTCGCTGTTGATGCCTGGTACAAGCACGTGACGGATCCAGATTGGCTTATTGATATCGGAAAGATATCTTGCCATATCAAGGATATTCTCGTTTGTCTTGCCAGTCAACGCCTTGTGCTTTTCTGGATCAATATGCTTTAAATCAAAGAGAAGCACATCGGTATTTGTCATCAGTTGCTCTAACTGTCCGAAGAATGGCTCTTCTCTCGTAAATGGCTCTCCTGCAGTGTCGATACATGTATTGATCTTTAACTTCTTTGCCTTTGCAAACAGATCGTTCATGAACTCCATCTGTAAAAGTGGCTCTCCTCCACTTACAGTGATGCCGCCCTTGTCGCCCCAATAATTTCTATAACGAACTGCCTTTTCTAAAATTTCGTCAGCTGTTAAAAGCTGTACGTCTTTCTTTGCCCATGTATCTGGATTGTGGCAATATTTACAGCGCAAATTGCAGCCATTTAAAAATACGAGATAACGAACTCCTGGTCCGTCTGCAGAACCAAAAGATTCCAAAGAATGAACAACGCCTTGAATCATAATATTTTTTTCCTTTCTTGTCTTGTTTTATAAATCACATTTACTATCATTTTCGTTTGTAGTAAAACAGGCGGGAGTGCCAAAGCACCCTCCGCCTGTATTAGTTTTATAAATTTACAGCAAATCTATTCTGATTTGTTCAGATCGAAATCAATCGAGTCTGTCACTACTCCTAATTACAGGAAGGAATGGCAAGTTCTCTTGATAACGTCGTCCTGCTGCTCCTTGGTCAGATCGATGAACTTAACTGCATAACCAGATACACGGATTGTGAAGTTAGCATACTCTGGCTTCTCCGGATGTGCCTGGCAATCCAGAAGCTTCTCAACACCAAATACGTTTACGTTCAGGTGATGAGCACCATTTGCAAAGTAGCCATCCATAGCCTGTACAAGGTTGTTTACGCGCTCTTCATCAGTGTTTCCAAGTGCACTCGGGTTGATGGTCTGGGTATTGGAAATACCATCCAGAGCCCACTCGTATGGCAGCTTAGCAACAGAGTTCAGAGATGCAAGCAGACCGTTCTTCTCAGCGCCGTAAGACGGGTTAGCACCTGGAGACAGTGGCTCACCAGCTGGACGACCATCCGGAAGAGCACCAGTAGCCTTACCATAAACTACGTTAGAAGTAATGGTCAGGATAGAGGTTGTCGGCTCAGAGTTACGATAGGTGTGACGCTTCTTGATCTTGGTCAGGAACTGTCTTAACAGCTCTACAGCGATGTCATCTGCACGATCATCATCGTTACCGTAGCGTGGGAAGTCTCCCTCGATCTCATAATCAACAACCAGACCGTCCTCATCACGTACAGTCTTAACCTTTGCGTACTTAATAGCACTTAAGGAGTCAACTGTGTGAGAGAATCCTGCGATACCAGTAGCGAATGTACGACGTACATCAGTATCGATCAGAGCCATCTCAGCTGCCTCATAGTAGTACTTGTCATGCATATACTGGATCAGGTTCAGAGTATTTACATACATTCCTGCCAGCCAATCCATCATAACGTCATACTTCTTAACAACTTCATCATAATCCAGATACTCGGAAGTGATCGGCTTGTATGCCGGACCTACCTGAGCCTTTGTCTTCTCATCAACACCACCGTTGATAGCGTAAAGCAGACACTTAGCCAGGTTTGCACGAGCGCCGAAGAACTGCATTTCCTTACCAGTCTGTGTAGCGGATACACAGCAGCAGATGGAGTAGTCATCGCCCCATACAACACGCATAACATCATCATTCTCATACTGGATAGAAGATGTCTTAATGGAAACCTCTGCAGCATACTTACGGAAGTACTCTGGCAGGTTCTTGGAATACAGAACAGTCATGTTCGGTTCCGGAGCCGGTCCCATAGTCTCCAGTGTGTGCAGGATACGATAATCGTTCTTAGTAACCATGGAACGTCCGTCTACGCCAAGACCAGCGATAGCCAGAGTAGCCCATACCGGGTCACCAGAGAACAGCTCGTTGTAAGACTGAATACGAGCGAACTTAACCATACGCAGCTTCATTACGAAGTGGTCAATGATCTCCTGAGCCTGAGTCTCGTTGATAACGCCATTATCAAGGTCTCTCTGCATATAAATATCAATGAAAGTGGATACACGTCCGATGGACATTGCAGCACCGTTCTGAGTCTTGATAGCTGCTAAGTATCCGAAGTACAGCCACTGAACTGCTTCCTGAGCGGTCTTAGCCGGCTCGGAAATATCGAAGCCATAGCTTGCAGCCATAACCTTCATATCCTTCAGTGCTCTGATCTGATCAGCCAGCTCTTCTCTCTGACGGATTACATCATCAGTCATAGTACCATCGCCGCAGTTAGCCAGATCCTTCTGCTTCTCAGCAACAAGGAAGTCAATTCCGTACAGCGCGATACGACGATAGTCGCCTACGATACGGCCACGGCCGTAGGTATCCGGCAGACCAGTAATGATCTTGTTCTTACGTGCAGCACGAATCTCTGGTGTATATGCATCAAATACGCCCTGATTGTGGGTCTTGTGATATACAGTGAAGATCTTGTGCAGCTCTGGGCTTGGAGTATATCCGTACATCTCGCAGGACTCCTCTGCCATTCTGATACCGCCGTAAGGCATGAATGCTCTCTTTAAAGGCTTATCAGTCTGAAGACCTACAACCTTCTCAAGATCCTTATCCAGGTATCCCGGGCCATGGGATGTGATGCTGGAAACGATATCGGTATCCATATCCAGTACGCCGCCCTTTGCTCTAGCCTGCTTATTTAACTCCTGCAGCTCTCCCCAAAGCTTATCTGTAGCCTCAGTAGCATCTGCAAGGAAGGATGCATCTCCATCATATGGAGTATAGTTGTTCTGAATGAAATCGCGGGTGTTAACTTCCTCTTTCCAGAGTCTGCCCTTAAAACCAGCCCATGCTTCAAACTGTTTCATGATAAAAAAACCTCCTTTAAAATTGTTGCTGACACCCCCGGTCAGGGGCCCTATCATGTGCCGCATCACCCGAAACCGAATTAATGTTTTTTATTTCTTCGATTCCCGGCGATGCTGCACATCCACCTGTCGCCGTTTGTGTCTTAACCTTTGGTCTGACATTATAATAGCATATCCCCTAAAATCTTACAAGCAGACAAATGCATTTCTTTGCACTTTTTTCAATACATCGGGGGTGCAGCCCGGTAGGTTATGAATGCGGCGAAGCGAAGTGTTTGTCGGCAAAAAGATGGCATAGATTGAAAATACTATTAAGTAAATCCTCGTATTGCTCGGTGCAGCACTTTTCGAAGCGTTCCATATTTTCTGGGCAGTATTCGATTTCTTTTGAGAAGCGCCGTACTAATTCAATGCGATCTTGCTGTGTATAAACACCATTTTCCTGAAAACACTGTAAGTCCATAAGAAATAGTAGGCAAATGGAGGCAGCCGCAAACAGAATTTTTGCTTCAATCTGACCATCAAATAAAATCTCTGGATAATAGCGATAGACTAAGTACACTGCAATATGCTCATACTCGTATAAGCGGTTCTCGCCCTTCAAAAATTTAAGGAATGCGTTTGTGTTATTTATATCCACTAATTTGTCAATATTCTGCTCTAGCTCTTTCATCATAGACGGCCATGTTTCGTCAAGTGATTCCATTCCGCCAAAAAAGCGAATCAAAAATAATGCACTGCTTTTTAGTGTATTCGTGCTTGGCTTTGCATTATAGTCTAATTTCGGAATAGATTCTGGATCGTCCCACTCCAAGATTGGAACTGTCAGAAGCAACATTTCATCTGCGTATGGCAGCTGCAAAAGCAGTCTCTTTAGGCGTGCGCCGATATTTTTTTTACGGTTTTGTAGAATTGTGAAGATTGCTTTTCGTTCTTCAAGCATCTGCTCACATTCTTCTGATTCGTCGTCTAATAGGTCAGAAGCATCTGTATATTCATCCTCATCACTGTAGTCTTGTTCTTCATCTGCAGTTGGACAGACATCCTCTGTGTCATTCCACATTTCTTCAGCTAATTCTTCATCCTGCGTAACTTCTTCCACAAATGTAAGCGGCTTACTGTCAGAAAATAAAAGTCTCTCTGCCTCTTCACAGCATAGTCCCAGACCTACTTCCGTGTAATCGCCAAACCAATTATAAAACCTTGGATGCTCACGGCAGATATCGCAAAGTCTGTCTTCTCCCAGATTGATAAAAATATCGCATAAATTTTCTTTATTTAAAAATGGACAGCGATTGTTTTTTAATTTAAAGAAATATTCTCCCGGTTCGCTGCCAATCTCGCGGCGCAAGCGATCTCCAAATGCACCTTTTTCTGCAAGATACCCTTGCGCTGTTGTCTCATCAACTTCGATTTCCCATCCGGCACAGCAGGTATCTGTACAGGCCGAACCAATACACTTAAATTGATCAAAAAATGATGGTTTGTGGTATTTCATGCCGAACTCCTTTTACTATAAAATAGTTTGCACTTAATTTAAAAATGGTCCGCAACCAAATGTCGGATACGGACCATACTATCTATTACAGTGGCAAACTCTCTACAGCTGCGCGCTCTACCGGCAGACACTCCTTATATCTCTGAATGAACGCATCAAATCCAGCTACATCTTCTGCATTTGGCTCCATGCGAACACCAGTCTCACCGTGGAATACTTCTTCTGAAAGGAACGCATCTAATGGCTGGTTTTCTTTCTTATTAAGCATATAGGAAGCAAGCAGTGCAATTCCCCATGCACCACCTTCTCCTGCTGTCTCCATCAATGATACAGGTGCATTGATTGCTGCTGCCATTATACGCTGTCCAACACCCTTTGTCTTGAACAGACCGCCATGACCGTAGATATTGTCAAGCTTTACGCCCTCTTCCTTAAACAGAATATCAAGACCTACCTTTAATGCGCCAAGAGAGGTGTACAGATGAGTTCTCATGAAGTTTGCAAGTGTAAACTTGCTGTCTGGTGTACGCACAAACAGCGGACGGCCCTCTTCAAAGCCTGTGATGCTTTCTCCTGAGAAATAATTATATGCCATCAGACCGCCGCAGTCAACATCGCCCTCAAGTGCCTTATTATACAGTACTGAGAAGAGCTGATTCATATCAACCGGAACACCAAGCGCCTGCTGAAACTCCTTAAAGATTCCTACCCATGCATTCAGGTCAGAGGTACAGTTATTGCAGTGAGCCATTGCTACCGGAAGACCATCTGGTGTTGTTACCATATCGATTTCCTCGTGAACCTTCTTTAATGTCTCGTTCTCGTCCATGACAACCATTGCAAATACAGATGTTCCTGCTGATACATTTCCTGTATGTACAGTTACACTATTTGTTGCTACCATACCAGTTCCGGCATCACCTTCCGGCGGACACATTGGAATACCAGCTTCAAGCTCACCGCTTGGATCTAAGAGCTTTGCACCCTCTTGTGTCAAATTACCGGCTGGCTCTCCTGCTACAAGTACCTGCGGTAAAATGTCACGCAGCTTCCAGGAATATCCCTTCGGTGCAATGAGCTTATCAAAGGTTTCAACCATGTTCTGATCGTAATCCTTTGTCTTGCTGTCAATAGGGAACATACCAGATGCCTCTCCGACGCCAAGCACTCTCTTTCCAGTTAACTTCCAGTGAACATAACCTGCCAGTGTGGACAGATAGTCAATGCGTGGAAGATGCTCCTCACCATTTAAAATTGCCTGATACAGATGAGCAATGCTCCAACGCTGCGGAATATTAAATGAAAATGCAGCTGTCAGCTGTTTTGCTGCCTGCTCAGTAATTGTATTTCTCCAGGTACGGAACGGAACCATCAGTGTTCCTTCCTTATCAAATACCATGTAGCCGTGCATCATTGCTGAAAATCCTATTGCACCAATTTTTTTCAGGCTGGCACCGCACTGTGACTTAACGTCTGCTGCCAGCTTTGCATATGCATCCTGCAATCCACTCCAGATATCCTCAAGAGTATACGTCCAGATTCCGTTCTCCAGACGATTTTCCCAGTCATGTGCTCCCTGTGCGATTGGAGTATTCTCCTCATTTGTCAGCACTGCCTTGATTCTTGTTGAGCCAAACTCAATACCAAGAATGGTCTTTCCAGCCTCTACGGCCTCTCTCATTTTTACTGAATCCATAATAGACCTCATTTCTGCGTTTAGTACGCTTTTCAGAAAGTACAGCTTTCTGTTTTTTCAAGATTTTTACTGCTTGTCTAGTATACCATACCGCTGACAGAAATACAACTTTGACTTTTACTTATGATTTGACATAATATCGCTTACTGAGTAAAACACTTGCAACCTACCATACTTATAGAGTACAATAGTGAATAGTGTAAATTTATGATTATGTTAAATAGCGGCTAGAAGGGAGATTTGTTTTTATGGCTGGCGTATTTACAGTGGAACAACTGCGTCCGATCAAGGACGGAATGACCATCTCTCGCGATGCAAAGATGGGACAGACAACTGCGGTTACATTCTTTTCTCTTGGCAAGGATACGTCCATCAGTCAGGAGCGCTATGATGTAACTTCCATTTACATTGGTGCAAAAGGAACTGCCGATTTTCTTATTGGAGATCAGGCAAAAAAGGAGCCGGTATCAGACGGTGACTGTCTTATCATTCCAGGCGGCACCCTCTGCGGTGTTGAAACTGCTACTGGAACCGTTTACACAGAAATTATTATTAAGAAGGAGACAAACATGAACAGTATTGTAAAATCTGGAGAAGTAATGAAGCTGAAGGATTTAATTTCTTATGAGGAAGGAAGTATTGCAAATCTTGACGTTGTAAGCAACAGCACCATGAAGTTTGTGCTGATGGCATTCGACGAGGGAACTGGCCTGACACCACATCGTGCACCAGGCAACGCAATTATCTTCGCACTCGAAGGAAAGGCTACTATCGGTTATGAGGGCAAGGATTACACGCTGTCCGCAGGTGAAAACTTCCGTTTCGATAAGAACGGTCTGCACAGCGTTACCGCTCAGGGCAAGTTTAAGATGGCTCTGCTGCTCGTACTGGAATAATTGTTTTTATCGTCTACGGTATAAAAAAACCTCCCGGAAGAAATTTTCTTCCGAGAGGTTTTTTGCTGTCAAATCTACTTATATCTCTATCCTTTTATGTAGCGCTTCAACTGATCATAAAAATTTTCTCTTGTTCCTGCCATAACTACAACTACCAGTTCTTCCCCAACTCGTTCAATCGTATATGCCAATTCATAATTTGTCTTATTATAATAAATGTCATATCCATAAAATCCACTCAGATCGCCGGTTTTCGCCTCTCCTATTGTATAGTCATTGCAGATTTTATCAATTGCTTCCCGATACAACGTTTTTAATTTTTTATCCTTCAGCTTTTTGATATATTTTGCTGCTGGAGGTTCAAATCGTACTGACAGCATTACTCATCCTCCGATCCGAAAACATCTTCATACGTTTCAAATGGCGCATTTCCATTTGCGATTTCTTCCGCATTATGAAGCATAGCTTCCGCAGCTGGCCTAATTTGAGCTTGACGTTCTTTAAATTTAGAGAGTAACGCTTCCCCCGATAGTCCCTCATCAATTAACTCTGCAAGAATCTGTTCTGCAAATTCACCACCAGAAACAGTTTTCACCGGACGAATTATAAGTTCATTCCCATGAACAATACATTCCGCTTCGTTTCCAAATCCTAATGTCTGATAAAATTTTTGTGGAATTGTAATCTGTCTCTTTGAAGATATACTAAGAACTTTTCTATCCACTTTTCTACTTCCTCTTTCCAATACAGCTGTAGGCATATGTTACCTCCTTACTATTCTATACAAAAATATGGCCATCTATTCCTTTTTTGCTTGGTTGCTTGGTTTCTTTGTTTCTTGATTATTATTATACCTATTTTTTTTGCAAAGTCAAGAAGAACGCCTCTCAAAAGATATACTCTTCCGAGAGACGTTCTTTCTTAGTGAAACCCTAGGTGAATGTGCTTTATGAGACGGGCGGTTTTGCGAAGGGCGTCCCGTGAACCCAAAAAGTCACTTCACCGAATGCCCCTTCGGAAAACTTCCGGGTAGATACAATAGCTGCTAGCGTGTATAGCCCTTATATATCCATGTTAGTATCAAGTATTCCAAAAACATTATCGCATATATCCCTGATAATTTCCATAATGTACCGCATATAAGCACTCCAACACTTGTTGCAATCGTTCCGGCTGCAACACAATAAAAAACTAATTTCTCATATCCAATTCCTTGAAGGTAACTCATGTAAATTTGATACGGAACTTTAATCAACTGTATTGCAAATAAAAATATTAATAATTTTTTCGCTTGCTGTATTATATTCGTATCTGAAATAATACATCTTAGCATTTGCTCCTTCCCTATCCAACAACAAATACATACTATCCCTATTACGAGGAACGCCATGCCTGCGCCAGTTTTTAAATATTCTTTTGCCTCATCTTTATTTCCTGATGCTCTTTTTTGCAGCGCATAGGTTTGAGCTGCTATTGCATACGCATAAACAGGAAGTCCAACAATACCGCCCACAGTTCCTAAAAGACTGTATACAGCCATTTGATCTGTTCCCATTCGCGATACTATCCCAGATACTACAAAAACCAAAATCGTATTTTCTAAAAATTCTTGCCCCAAAAAAGATGGATACAACCGAAACATTTGCTTTATTGTATTTTTTTCAATCATTCTTTTCGCTATCACCGGCGAATGTTTCCGCCAATATGGAATTTGATATATGAAAAGGCCAACAAATAAGCCAATTACACTTCCCCACGCTGCGCCAGCTGTTCCAAGTTGTGGCAATCCAAAGCAACCAAATACCAGAGAATAATCAAAAAATAAATTAACTATCGTAGAAACAATTGTACTATACAGTGTGATTTTTGTATTGAAACAATTTCGATAATATGCAGAATATTGAAAAATAAGCATATTTTGAACTACTGTAAATGCCGCTGGATAAAAATAAGAAAGCATTTCTATCAAATCATTCCCTGTAATTCCATACACTTGTCGAAAAAATAATTTTCCGCCAAGACAACCTATAATAAAGAACAGAAAACCAATTAGCAATGTCAGCATTTTATTAATAGCAAATACGCTTTCAAAGCCAGCTTCATCCTTTTTTCCTTTTCTTTCAGCCGCGATAATATTGAATACAGTTGACATTATACCAAACGCTCCTGTAACTGCATAAATCATAGACGACGCAATCCCTACCAATGCAAAACTCTGACTAGAATAATGTCCTACAATCGCTTGATCAAGGATCTCAAATATGCTGTTCAATAAATAATTTAATAGAATCGGATAAACCAGTCTATTGATATCTTTTACTTTATATTTCAAATTTCTTTTCTCCTTCTATATAGTTACGAATCAATGTATATTAAAGGAGAATATGTGATTCAGCCTATTCTCCCAATAGGCTGAAAGCATACGCATAGCTCATAAAAATCCCTCTTTCCAAATTATACTAATATCGCCGACAAACGCTTCACCGAGTGGCCCCTTCAAAAAACTTCCGGGGAACCACTCTCGCCTTTCAAAAAACCTCCGAGTAGCCACTTCCTTCGTAAAACTACCGGGTAGTCACCGTCGATGCCAGCGCTGGCAGCACATATTTCCACTCCATATCGCTTGCCAGATAAAACTTTGTATAGCACGGCTGGTTGTAGCAGTTATTCTGCCATGCCACGCCGACGCGGTACTGAATGTCATGAAGAAGCGTAAACAATTTATGTGCGGACAGATCGGTGTTTGTGTAGATTCGCACTGCACTGCTGTCTTCGAGGCGAAGAATAATCTCGTCACGATAATCGCCGAAAATATCAGCGACAAGGCAAGGATTTCCTTTTGTGCCATTGTTTGTGAGCGTTCCATGCGGGTCAAGCATAATGCCATGTGTGTTATCGTTAATGATACCGGTCTGCTTTTTGCGCTCCATATAGTCAACACCGTCAATGATCTGCGTTGTCATATCAGAAGCCCAGTGGATATTCGCGTTTGTTCCAAGACGCTTTACGTCAAGCTTGTTTCCGTTGCAGTCAAAGGTGTCCTTTACCCACACCTGAAGACCTCGCACACCCGGTACGACATCTCCTATCATGCAGCGTCCAAGATCTTCTTCTGCATATTCACCAAAGAATACTTTTCCAGTAAGTGCATCGCGAAGCGCAAATCCATACGGTGCTGCCTTTGCACCTTCGAACACATTAAAGATCTGGTATCCCGGCAAATCTGGATTGATTCTTGCGACATGCATTGCATCACCGTGACCAAGCTTTGCAAGACGTCCATCTGGCAGATGATCATAGCTTGAATATAAAAGACTGCCATCATGGTCAATCACAGCTGCACCATAGATAATCTCCTGGCAGCCGTCACCATCCACATCTGCTACTGAAAGGCTGTGATCTCCCTGTCCTGCAAACTTTCCATAAACAGGATCTAAGCCCTCTTTTTCGTGTGCATTGTCATTAAATGGATTGCTCATTGGCACATGACCAGAATCTGCCATGAATCGTTTTGCAAAGTGACCATCCTTAAAATCATAAGCTGTCACAGTACTTCTTGTGTAGTAGCCTCTGCATATGATTACGGACGGATGCTCGCCATCTAAGTATGCAACGCCAGATAAGAAACGATCTACACGGTTGCACGGTTCAATTCTTCTCATTGCATAGTCGCCCCACATCAGGCCATCATCGCCTCTTGGCACTGGAAAATCAATTGTCTCAAGCTCTTTTCCATCACCGCCAAACATAGTAAGATATTCTGGACCATCATAGATAAAGCCCTCAAATGCTTCAAGATGATTCTTATCGCTTCTTGACGGTGCAAATTCATATATAAAGTAAGAAACAAGCTCTTTTGCATCCTCGCGGCTAAGCGGATAATGATACTTAACAGGAATACCAAAACACTCCTCAAGTGTCGCAGGCCAACGTCCAGATACAACCTCCGGGTGACTGCTCCAGCCCATAAACATCTCTACAAGATGCTCTTTATAATCGGCTGCTGTACACACATAATTGTCCTGATTTGTCACGCCATTTTTTACATCGCGCTCAGGAAGAGTAATGTGCTCCTCTGTCGCTGTGCCATCTGCTGCAAAACGAGTCACTTTTGTACCTGGTGCCGTCTTTACGCACATTTCTGCCTTGCCGTCACCGTCAAAATCATACACCATAAATTGCGTATAGTGCGCTCCTGAGCGGATATTTGGTCCCATATCGACACGCCATAAAAGTGTGCCGTCCAGTCGATAGCAGTCAATGTAGCAATTTCCGGTATAACCGCGATGAGAAACATCATGTGCATTTGACGGATCCCACTTTACGATATACTCTAACTCGCCGTCTCCGTCTACATCACCTATACTCATATCATTTGCGCTGTAAGTGTATGGCTGACCCTCTGGATACATCTCGCCCTTCGGGGAACGGCCATCAGCCGGCTTATTCATTGGAATATCAATATAATTGTTTTCCCATACAAGAACTTTCTTACAGCGTTCTCCCTCTTTGCCGTCAATAATTGGTGCAACACTATATGTATCCTGCAATGTTCCATCTGTATCAATATAGTTAGTGCTGTCTGTAACGACTGCAATTTTATTTTCACCGCGGTATACGACATAATCAGCACCCGTAAGTCCTGTATCGCAGTAGCCGCGCACCTCGTCAATAAACATACGCCAGCCCACATATACACCTTTGTCTGTCTTAACAGCAACAAGACCTCTGTTTAATTTTTCAAGCTGCTCATGAAAAACTGCCTTAAGAGGTGTCTCAACAAGATTGCTCATCTCATACTCAGTTCCATCCTTTACAGCTGCTACCTTTAAATAATGCGGCACATGCGTTGCCTTCTTTAAGACAAAGCTGCACTCTTTTGTATCGCCTACAAGCTGATACTTCATTGTCAAAATGTCTTTATCGGCCCAGTAAACATGATACTTTTCGGCGCCCTCTGCCGGTTCCCATGCAATTTCTACGTGGTCATTCCAGACCTGCTTTACTGTCGCGTTCATAGTTGTCTCCTTTTTCTTATTCGGGCGAGCAACCCATTTTGTCACTTCGCCCTTCGCAAAACTTATGCCAACTCTGCTTTCACCTTATCCAGCTTGTCATCACGATCATATGAACGAATCAATCCTGCAAGAAGTCCTGCAAATGCCTTTGCACCTGCCTGCTGTAAATGTGCATTGTCCTGCTTTCCATCTGGATAGCCCTCGTATGCACCTTTTTCTAACCACATGAACAGCTTTTTTGAGCCCTCATCGCCCACAGTATTCAGATAATCATCGGTTGCTTTTCCCAGATCAATCACAGGAATATCATACTTATCCCCAATCTCAAGCATCTTATCACGATACTCTGGAAAGCTTACGCTAAACTTGCCATCCGGCGTATCATCACAATCTCTCATTGCGATTGCTGTCACAAGAACTGGCTGTGCGCCGCGCTCCTTTGCTGCATTTATATAGCGAAGCAGATATTCCTCATACTGCTCTGGCGTAACATAACGCTCCTCTTTTTCCTTGTTTGCATCGTTATGTGCAAACTGCATGAACAGATAATCACCTGACTTGATCGCCTTTTTTAAATCATCAAGGCGACCCTCATCGAAGTAGCTTCTGCTGCTTCTTCCTGCCATTGCACGGTTATCAATAAACATGCCATCTGTCTCATAAATAATCGACTGGTCAAAATCAGAATCACTCTTTTTGCCATAGCCCATCCAGTCACAGCCATCCTGATTCATCTTTTGTTCTGTCTCTTTAAAATAGGTATGCAGCATCTGACCCCAGCCAGTAATCGGCTTTACAGGTGTCTTATAGCTTTGTACGGTAGAATCTCCTGCTAAGTAAATTGTAAATTTTTTCATTTTTGCGCTCCATTTTTCAAAAATTTCTAAGTTACAGTTCCTTTACAATCACATCCTTCAGGCTTCTCTTCGGAACATAATGAACCTGATTTTCGTCACGATAATATTTGATATCGTCGTCTTTTACCTCAACCATCTTTACTTCTTCAACTGGAACGCCAAGTGCGATTACCATTGAAATTGCATACTTCTCTGGATCTAATCCAAAGATTTCCATAAGCTCGGTGCGCTTGATATTCATTAACATGCAGCCGCCGTAGCCCATATCTCTTGCGCCAAGGAAAATGGTCTGTGCCACGATTCCTTCGTCAACGGTCTGATTCTTCTGAAGGCTCAAATCACGCAAAATCAAAATATAGCCTGTCGGACGCTCTCCCTCTACCGGGCCGTCCCAGTCACTTAAATAGCCTGCCCATGCCAGATTTTTGTAAATCTCTGCATTCATCTTCTCATCTGCGCAAAGTGCAAAGCGGATATACTGACGATTTCCACCGCATGGTGTGATGCGGCCTAACTCAGCTAACTCCTCAAGTTCCTGCATAGTCATTTTTTTACTCTGGTCAAAGCGACGGTATGAACGTGCGCCAGCTACTAAATCGTGAAATTTCTGTGTCATAATTATTTTTCTCCTTTACGCTTTATGGAATCCACTTTCATCAAGCCCTGCCAAAAGCTTTTCTAACTCTTCCATTGTCTTTGGCAAATCCTCGCGAATATAGCGAAGTGCCGTGATTATATTTAAGCACCACTGTGAAGTGAAGTTTGTAGTAATCCATGGAATCTCATGAAGTACTTCTTTATTTCCTGCATCAAAGATGTCATGCGCCAAGAAGCCCTCTGTATTATTATGAGTGCAAAGTGCATGAAGAAGAATCTTCCATGTAGTCTGTGCCAGCCACTTATCGTGCAAACGAGCTGCTCCATATGCTGCAAGTCCCGATGCCATAAATGGAAGGCTAAACTCTCTGTTTCCGATAAGACCATTTGATTCTTCTAACTGCTTTTCCTTTGGCAGATAATAGAAACGGCCATGCTCTGCTAACATATCCTTCCATTCTTCATCGCCAAGCAAATCGGCAATCTCAATCCACACCTGAATAGCACCCATGCACACCTGCAGATGACTTCCTCCGTTTGTGCGCTCTCCGATGTAACGAAGATGGCTGTCCTTCGGATCATATTCAAAATCAGGGCCTGAGGTAAGGCGAAGCGGCAACGCCTTTAAATCATCAATACCGATCTGAATCTTATTTCTGTATGTGTCATCGTTAAATCGCTCCCACTGTGTCATCCAGTCAGAGCAAAAGCTTGACCAATCTGGTCCTGAACGCGCATGTGCCTGTGCATTCATCTTATCTTTGTCAAAGAAGAAACGAAGCGGATCTGTCGTAACAATTGCCTCATCAGCATCCTTTACATCCTCAAAGACATCACCAATACGCATATCACCTGTCAGGTAGTAATAGAAACGATGATGACCTGCCATTGCAATACGAGCCTCCTTGCATGAGCAGCCCCAGTGGCGCACGTTATGACGAGATCCAAGACCTTTAAGCGGACCAAAATGATAGATATCAACCTCAGAACAGTGACGGCTCATTGCCTCTGCCATTGTAAAAATATCTTCTCTTCCGCTTCTCATAAAGGCCAACCACAACCACAGCGTTGGAACAAGCTCTGTATTCTGCCATGCGTAGCCGCCCATATCATAGCGCCAGCTATGGCGGAATGGATCATAAGTATGCATGATATCTCCATAATTAAACATGCCGTACCAACTGCGCACCTCTACCTCATTTTTATAAAAATCAAATGCCTTATCAAGCTGTTCCTCTAAGAAGCGCTCTACCTGTGTTTTTTGGGATGGAAGACTCCACTCACCAAATGCCTGAAGCTTTTCATAAACAGACGGATCTGCTACATATACAGGCGGCTTTTGAACACTGTCTGAAAAGCGCTTTAATGCATCGCCATCAGATACTGCGTTATTAGAAAGCTCTATAGAGAAATTGTTAGTATTTCCAATACCGTAAGCAGATGCACCAACTACATCGAAGCCCTCATAATAGGTCTGAGAATAGCCCTGATCAGCATAATGGCGAAAATCCATCGCCTCAACCTGTGGGCACCACAGCCAGAAAATCACCTCTGCATTGTCCTGATCAAGATCACAAGCCTCAACTGCTGACGGATATTTCTGCCAGAAATCTTTTGAGGAAAGAGAAAAGCTTCCGCTCTCATCAGCAATATTTACGCTGCCCGGTGCTCTCATGCCATGAAGTCCCTCTATATAACAGCAGTCTGGATTTACAATCTTCTTTTTAATGGAAAAATGTGTTGCGCTGTCCTGGCAAAGCACGTAGCGGCTCCAGATAGGCATATGCTTAGATGCTTCTATTGCAGTTGCGGCAGCCTGATCATTATCTGCATCAAGATAAAGCATCTGTCCCTTTGTCTGTGCATCATAAATCTCTGGCGCTACTCTTGGACGCCAGCTAAGAAGCTCAGCCATCTCCTCATGAAAACTTCCATGATCAGTGCCAAAACGAATGTGACGGTTATACATTTCACCCTTCATTGGACGATGGAAACGCACACCAAGACCTTTTAAGAAATCCTTTTTCTCATCACCATCAAACAAAAATGTATGCTCAAAATCAATCTTTGGGCTGTTAAGATAAATAGTCTCTCGAATGACAAATGGCAGCACACGGCGATCATTTGCATGACTTACATGAGTTCCTCTTAAACAAAAGGTTACGCGAACTGGTCCCTGCTCCTCAATAGAAACAGACTCAATCTCTCCTGTGTACGGCACTGTTTTTTGAATCAATACACCGTCTTTCACACTTCTTTCTTCTAGCTGCAGCACCAGATCCGCATCCGTCACCTGAACACGTCCATCCACTGTTACATCGCAAAGAATCACATTTTTATTCTTTGGCACAGTCGCGTGAACACAGCCTGCGTCAACTATATACGCATCTTCCTCTTCTTTTACAAAAAGTGATGGCTCCATATCCTTTTTGCTGCTTACGTCTTCATTTACAGGAATAACCTCAAATGTTTCACCGTTTTTGCTGTCTGCGGTATGAGCTGTCCACTTTACTGAACCATCCGGCCAGTATGCTGTTATTCTTGACTGAGACGGCACTATTTTATTTTTTGTACTGTCTTTTGCGTACACATTAAAGGAAGCATCCTTAGATACAGCGCCTTTCTCCCACATGCAGCCCCATGTTGTATAGCCATACGCTTTTCTGTTTTCCATCAGATGAAGTGTCATTGACTGAACTGTCTGATCCTTCATTTCCATGTTTTTCATGTCCTCCACGTTATTTTGACCCGTTTCTCTTTCTTTTTCACACACCTCACATATGCTCTTTTTTAACAATTTGCATTTTGTAAGGCGTTTACTCACCAAAAAACAAAATAAGGGACACCCGGCTAAAACCAGGTGTCCCCAATACCGCTTTGGTATCACACCATTGACGGTTTTCTTATTTTAATTTTAATGATACCAGGGTCAAAAGGTCAGAAAGCCGATGCAAGCTTGCTTGCAAGAGGTTTTTTGAACTCTTGACCCGCCAA